>CALCSP010000828.1 GCA_937893785.1 uncultured Verrucomicrobiales bacterium | reverse complement strand
TCAGGCAGCCGCCATGGAAATTCTCCAGTCTTTCCTTGATGAGAGAAATCTTTAGGAACCGAGTTCCACCCGGTGGAGCCTTTTCTTTTCTATTAAACCATGAGAAATTTGTCTAAATAAACCGGTGTTTGGTTTTTTGACAATCGCCTCACTGCCGACGACTCTCCCCAAAATTGATTGATGAAGCGAATATTGCTAGGTGTTAGTGGGTCTATTGCTGCCTTTAAGGCCGCGGATCTAGCTAGTAGACTTACTCAGAACGGCAACTCTGTCACTGTTGCGATGACTTCTGATGCTCGGGAGTTTATCACGCCGCTTACCCTGCAGGTATTGTCAAAGAATCCGGTTGTTACCGGGATCTATGATGAAAAGGAAAGCTGGCGACCTGGCCACATTGCGCTTGCCGATGAGGCGGACTTGTTTCTCGTGGCACCTGCAACTGCAAATATCATCGCGAAATTTGCCAACGGGATTGCTGATGATGTGATCAGTGCTATTTATCTGGCAACTCGAGCACCAGTGCTCATTGCGCCCGCAATGAATGGCAAGATGTGGGATCATCCCGCGACACGTGAGAATGTAGAAAAAATTCAGAACCGTGGGGCAAAGCTGATAGGGCCTGAGGAAGGCATGCTTGCCTGTGGATATGAAGGCATTGGACGCATGTGGCCGGTTGACGGTATCGTGGAGGCGGTCGGAGAAATTTTGGCCGGGACTTGATAGTGCGCATCCTGATTACAGCAGGGCCTACCCGTGAGGCTATAGACCCTGTGCGATATATTTCCAATCGGTCCTCCGGGAGAATGGGCTATGCGCTTGCTGCTGAGGCTCAAGCCCGTGGCCATCACGTATTGCTCGTCAGCGGTCCGGTTACCATCAATACTCCTGAAGGTTGCCGAAAGATTTCGGTCGAGAGTGCTGATGAGATGTTTGATGCGGTAGCGGAAAATATTGATGAAGTGGATGCGGCGATTATGTCGGCGGCTGTCTCTGACTATGCTCCTGTTCATGTCGCGGTGGAGAAAATCAAAAAAAATGATCAGGGACTCATGCTTGAGCTGGCTAAAACTCGCGATATTCTGGCTGCAGTGCGGGAAAAATTTCATTTTCAGGGGCTACTGGTCGGATTTGCTGCTGAGACCGAAAACTTGCGCCTGAATGCACTGAAGAAACTCAAGCAGAAGGAGTGTGATTTAATGGTCGCAAATGACGTGTCCCGGCGTGATATAGGATTTGATAGTGACTACAATGAGGTAACTATCTTCAGGGCGGATGGGCATGAGGAAGTTATCAGCAGGCAATTAAAGAAAGTGGTTGCCTGTGCGATACTTGATGCCTTGGATGATTTGGGATCAAAATGACAAAGTAGATGACTGGTTATTTAGATATTGCAAGGAAAGCGGCAACGGCAGCAGGTCAGTTGTTGCGTGATCATTATGGTGGTGACCAGCAGGTTGATGCCTTTGAGGACCATGATATCAAGTTACACCTTGATGTGCGATGTCAGGAATTGATAGCCGGTATTATATTGGAGAGTTTTCCCGACCATACTATCGTGGGAGAGGAGGGAAACGCTGGGGGTGAGAGCGGTGAGTTCCAATGGGTAGTCGATCCCATTGACGGCACCGTGAATTATTTTTATGGGATCCCGCATTTTTGTGTCTCCATTGCCTTACGGCGTGGTTCAGGAGAGGACTGGATGCTGGGAATGATCTATGACCCGATGATGAATGAATTGTGGGCTGTAGAGGCAGGGGGTATACCTACCCTCAATGGTGTGCCCATTCAGGTCAGTCAGCGCGACGAAATGGCGCAGGCTGTGGTCACAGTGGGATTTTCTAAGACCAAGGAATCAATGGCAGCTGGGTTTGATCGTTACCGGGAAATTGTAGGAAAGGTTCGTAAGTCACGCATGATGGGAAGTGCTGCATTGGCCATGGCATATATTGCCAGCGGGAGACTGGATGCGTATATAGAAGAGGTCATTAGTCTCTGGGATATTGCAGCCGGAAGGATGCTCGTTGAGGCAGCAGGAGGATCGGTTGAATTGGTGGAAAGTCCTATTGATCCTGCTAAACTTTCAATTTGTGCATGGAATGGCAAGTTGCCTTTGCAGGGAACACTTGCTTGAAATAGTAATATGGTAACACGATCAGGCATTGGATATGATGTGCACCGACTGGTGGATGGCAGAAGGCTTATTCTGGGAGGCGTCGATATTCCCCATGCGAAAGGTCTTGATGGGCATTCGGATGCCGATGTGCTCTGCCACGCGATAGCGGATGCCGTTCTTGGGGCACTCGGGCAACCGGATATAGGCTATTATTTTCCTCCTACTGACCCCTCAATAGAGGGGATAAGCAGTATTGAAATTCTTAGGAAGGTCGCCGGGATTGTGTCCGAAAAGCAGGCTGAGATTATTAATCTTGATGCGACTTTAATTGCCGAAGCCCCGAAGATATTGCCCCACGTTCAAGAGATGAAGGCAAACATCGCCTCTGCTCTTGGAGTTCGTGCCGATCAGGTTGGCATTAAAGCTACGACCAATGAGGGAATGGGATTTGTCGGTCGTGATGAAGGGATGGCTGCAATGGCTACCGCGAGCGTAGCCGTTTAATTCTTTCCTGCATCAGGCCCCTTCCTGCCTGTTCAGGCAGCCAAGGCCACCCATTTTTCGGCAAGTTCCTTCAGGTCAGGCGGATCCCCTTCACTGTTATCAAAATAATACCGTTCGAGTTTTTCAATGGTCAGCCTGAGTTGTGAATGAAGATCAGAACCAAGATCATCTTCATCCCGAATTTTGCGTAGCAGCCCAATCACCGTAAACGGTGTAAGTTCCCTTGGTATTGCGTAACTGTCTGTTTGTCCGGAGTCAGCAGGGCTTGGCTTTTTTCTTTTTAACAATCGAACAACAACCATGATTCCCAAGACCAGGATGGCAGCCAGAAGTGCCCAAGTGTAACCGCTTTTTTGCTTGGCAATGCCGGATTGGATCGGTGTGGTTTTTTGAGCGATAATCAAGTCCGCGTCCTCATAGCGCTGGTAGGTGACATTGCTCTCCTCAATCAGAGGGTTGGCAAATGTGAATTGTTCGGGGTTGAGAGAGGAATCGGCAAATGTGAATGTGAGCATCCAGTTTCTTTCACTGATAGCCGCCACTTTTTCTCCTTGTGCATCGAGCCGGCCGATAGAAAGCTCTCCCCCGGAAGTTTCCGTTAACTCAAACCCTTGCGAGGGAAAATTCAGCAGATGCTTCAGGCCTGGGACAAGGCCGTGCGCCGTTGCCTTGATTTCGACCTCAATTTTTCCTTCCTGAACCTTACGGTCATCGAGTATCTGGATGATTTCCAGCTTACTTGCTCCATGGGTGTTATTCAGTTCAGGTTTTGCGTCAATGGGTATCGGCGAAGTGGCAATAGGCAGGATTACAAAACCGCTGGTATCAAGAAAATCCAGATCGATTTGCACGGGTGGGATCTTGTCGACTTCAGGGGAGCGTGCCTTGAGAAGCAGGTAAGCGTAAGGCGTATTTCTCCAGCCCTGACGGCCGGTTCCTCGTGACGTGATCTTATTGTCATGGAAGCTCACCGATATGACTTCAAAGTGGTCCGCTAGCGCTGAACGGGCGGTTTCTTCAAACTTATCCCGGTAGTTTTGCGTTGGTCTGCCGTAGTTGAAGGCAAAGCTGGCATTGTTCTGGTTGGTGAGATACTTGGAGAAGCCACCCGATTCGCGCTCTATTTCGATGGTATGACGGATATCAACAAACACACCAAAAGGTTCGGTATGACCAACTATGGGGGATCCATCAAGTGTTGCCACAAGTTGGATTTCTGTGATCAGGTCGTTGTAATAGTCAAAGATCTTGTGAGCCTCCGACGCTTTTTCATGTTCGCCTACAATCGTCAGACCGTGTTTGAGGTATCGCTGTTTTAATTCGGGCTTAACTGCACTGATGCGTGCCGCAAGGGCATTTGCAAATCGCGCCATGTGTCGTGCTGCGGCGCCATCAGGAAGTTTTTCCAGGGCTTTTTTAACCAAGGAAATCTGTGCGGGTGATGGTTGTTGTTTTTCGTTTAGTGCTCCAAGGTCACTGGCACCAAGTGCTGCATACATCCAGTGCTCATAAACCTGGGTGGATTCATCGGCTTCACTTTCTGGAAGATTTTCACTATATAGTTCGGCTGCGCGGGCAAACATATTGAAGGCTTCCTTGCGCTTGTTGATGAACTCACTGTTGTTCCCATTTTCCTGCGTGAAATTGTTCTGGTCAAAAGCAAGGCAGGCCCGAACCGTCCAAATTCGCCAGTTGTTTGGGTGGCTTTGCAGTGATTCGAGCAGAATGCTCATTGCGCTTGCATAACCGCGTCTAATCTCGGCCAATATCTCGGCATCCTTGCGTTTGGTCTTCAGGTCCTGTTGGGTCTTGGGATTACGCCATACGGTTGCCAGATTGGTTCGCATTGTGGCAGCAATCGCGGCAACAGTTTTTGCGTCCATGTCCTTGAAGTTACCGAATATTTTATTAATGGCTTCCGGCTTATAAACCTCGGCTCGGCTGTGAATTTTGGTGAAAGCTTCTGTAAGCTTTGATTGGTCCAGTTTTTCCGTCGGCAGGGCTTGCAGTTTTTTTGTCCATTTGGCGAGCTCTGTTAGGTTGCGCTCCTGCTTTGAACGCGTCAGTGGTATAGAGTTTGCCCGTTGGTTATATCCATACATGTAGCCGTATTTGTAGCTGCGGTTGCGCCCTGAATTCGGGTCACGATTTTCCGCCCATATTCTGAGAAATTCCTCGGCAAGTGTTTTGCCTGCATCAGGGTGACTGGAGGATATTTTTTCGATGTATGGGAATGCCTTTTCCGGCTCATTGACCTTGAGGTAAAGTTGAGCATAAAGAAAATGGAACCTTGGGCGGAGATCAGATTTGAGTAGAGTGAGCCATTCTTCGCTTGGGCTCACCTTCAGTAATTCACCGGAGGAAATTGGAGCGGGCATGCTGCTGCTGCTGGTCTTGGAAACAGTTGGATTTTCGTAATACATGTTACCAAAGCGATCCCAGCGCATCTTGGGGCCAAGTGTTTTACTGGTATCATATCGATAACTTAATGTTGCTTCGCTCAGCCAGTTCATCGCGAGAAGTGTCAGTACTTTTGACCAGGGATCTAAATCAAGCTCCCCGGTTTGAAGGAGCGATAGCACTGCGGTTTTTTGGAGCGTTAACCTTCGCAGTCTTTCCGAGGACCCCCTCTCGGCAAGGCCACGTGAAGTTATAGAACCGATAGTGGCCAAGATTTCCCTGCCGCGAATAGCATCTCCAGTGAAACTCTTTCCGAGCCATTCTTTACCGAGATTTTCCTCAATCTTCGGCACAAGATCGACAGCTCGGGTAAGGGCAGATTCCTTTTCTTCTTCATTACTTTCAGGGTGCATTAGGGCTGATTGCGTTGCCTGCCAGGCTGCAGAGAGATGCTTTTTTTCCATTGTTTTGGCATGCATGGCCAGATGGTAGTCGGCAGATAAGGCAAGTGTCTGCGTTGAGCTTGATTGATCAGTTTCGGGAAGAAAGAGACCGGCCTCGTCCGGTAATCCGGCTGCCATAAGCAGTCTTGCGGCATTGAGGCGCTTATCAATGTCGGTTTCACCTCCAAGTTTGGCGCTTCCTGAGTTGAGGATTTCGACAATGACATTTGGGAAGTGTCCGGCCGTGATGGATGCTTTCAGCAAATTTCCGAGTTTTGGCAAAATGACCTTTGAATCGAGCCCTCCCGGGCAGGCATCAGCGAGAGATACAACGTCACCAGGTGAAAGGTAATGCTTCTCGGCAAACTTCTGGTTAGTTGTTATTTGGGGAGTGCCGGGCTGTATTCTGACTCTGGGTGGCCGAATGAGCGCATCGAGCATTAACCCGAAAGCCTTTTGTGCATTATCGGCCTTTTGGAACTGCGCATGGAAAAAAGATTCGACACCTTGCCAGTGACCGCGGGCAACATCAATGGTGAGCTGTTCCAGTGCGGCATCGGCGGGGCTTTTTTCCACCTGCGGCTTACCTTTATCGAGATCAGTGTTCTGGGTCTTGGCTCCTGGGCCCGGATAAGCCCATTTTTTCAGCATGGTGGATGGGCGGCGGTCAAAGGTTACCTTTGCAAGTTTGGCCAAAAGCAGTGCATCCTTGTCCAATGCCTTCGCCGCGGCGCTCACTACTTTTGTCTCTTTTTTCTGCTGGAAGACCTCCGATTGTCCTTCTTTGGATGCCGGATTATCTACCTGCCCACCAGTGACCGGTGGTGTAGCGGGAAGCTTCTTAGGGGCGCGGAGGGTCTTTTGCGCTTTTAGTCCTGTTGTCGAGAAGACCAGGGTTAAGCCAATGAGGAAGAGAGGATTTTTCATGTTGGCAAAAAGGTAATGGTTTAGCCGGTTTTTCCAGCTGTCTGATCTTTATGACCCGATACCATCTGGTGGAGGGGCTTCGCCTGCCCCTCTGGAGTCTTTGGCTTGCTTGCCAGTTTTTTTTGCTTTGCCGACCCGACCGGGTTTGATGCCGCTACCGCATCCTTGTCATTGGTTGGGCAGGGGTAGGCCCTGCAATTCGGCGAGATCAATCCGTGCCAGCTTTATTGCTGCTTCAAGGTTTTCTCTTGCCTTGATTTCAGTAGGTTTCGTACCCGCCTGCAGTGCAAATTCTGCCGCAGCCAGGTAATTTTGCCTTGAGGATTCGATAACGGGTTCCCAAATTTCTTTTGCATGGCCTTCCAGACGAAGCAGCCAAGTCATGTAATACTGTGCATTGGCTAGGGTTGATTTTGTTTCGGCCAGAAGGGCAGGGGAAGCAGAGGGATCTTTTCCCAGATCATCCAGTAGCGAGACAAGGCCCTTATGGGCTTGCGGCAATCCGGAACTTTGCATCTGCGCCTTTGCCTTCTCAAGCCGAAGTCTTGGAATTGCCTTTTTTTGGTCGTCCGGCAATTTACTGATTGCCTGGTCGAAGGCAGTCACAGCTTGCGCAAACTGTTCGGCGTCGAGGTGGGCCCTTGCCGTTGCGATATGTCCGGCAGCTTCGTCGGCAAGGATTCTGTCCTGCCCCGGCCCATAGTGATAGGCGGCGGCGGCAAGCGGAACAAGTAGCCAAAAAAGAATGAAAGGTTTAGACATAAGTAGCTGACCTAACGCTAGGTTCTAAGCAACGAGGTTCAAGATAATTTCCTTCTGCTGGTTCCGAAAATTTTAATCAGTGCGGGTAGGATGATCAGGTCAGCCACCAGAGCTGCAGCCAGTGTGGTGCAGGCAACAGCTGTAAATGAACGATACATTGGCAGTGAGCTAAACAGGATACTCCCCAACCCGCAGAGCATGACCGTTGTAGTGATAGCAAGCACCTGACCGACGCGCATGAAGCTGCAGCTCAGAGCCTCATCAATTTTCAGTCCGTTTGAGCGTTCTGTAATGTAACGGCTGAGGTAATGGATGGAATCATCGGCGGCTATACCAACACAGATGGTGAATGCGCATACAATCTCTAGAGACAGGGGTATATTGAAGAGCGCAAGTCCAGCCGCACATGCAAGCAGTGGAAAAAGGTTTGGCAACATTGCTATCATTCCGATACGCAATGAGCGGTAGGCGAGAGTGATCATAAGAAGAATAATGACAACCGCAACACCAAGGCTACGAGCTAGATCGTTTACCATCCGGTGCAGGTATCTTCCTTGGCTGACCGCTCCACCAGCAAGGCCGAGCACATAGTCAGGGTATTTTTCATTGAGTGTTTCTAGCCTGCTCTGCAGGAGGTCATATACAGGCACATACTTTGCCACCCCGAGATCCTGCACACGGACGGAGATTACGGCGCTCTTGAGGTCGGATCGATAGAACGCGTTCATGGCTTTGGTAAATTCTGCCGTGTTGGTTCCAGTTGATTGGCTGTCCACTAGCGGATCATTTCGCATATTGGGCAGGACGGAGAGCATAGTGCGAATCGACAGGGGTTTACTCAGGAGAGGTTCGCCGGAGTTGAGTGACCGGGATTCTTCGCGCACTTCCTCGACGAGTTTTTCTATTGCGGCCATGACCTGCAATTTTTCTTTGCCGTCATTTTTCCACTGCATTGCTATCTTTACTACCTGAATGCCTCCCATCTCTGCGTCTGCATCAGCCAAGGCTTTTGAAGTGGCACTGTTATCGGGCAATTGGTTGCTGAGAAAAATGTCGGGTTTTAGTGTGGAAGTTAACCATCCGAAGGTGATGGTCATGAGTGTTGCTGCCGTAACCACGACCGGTGCTCGGGCAATAATCAGGTCAATAAAACCCTGAAAGAAGTTCACAAGCGTTTTATGGCCCAGCCTAGGCCGTGCAGTTTCGTTTTCTGAAGGCAGCAATCGCCTGAGTTTGCCGGTAATAAAAGTCTCCAGATGTTCAGTTACCGCATGCCTTGTCATGAGGGGAAGAAATGTCATGACTGCCACAAAGGTAAGTAGTGTTCCGATTGCGCAATCGCGTCCGAAGTCACTAATCATCTTTGACTCAGCAATCATTAGCGAGGCAAATCCTGCGGTTGTTGTGAATGCTGAGAGCATGCAGGGAACTCCCAGTTTTTTCACTGCGGCTGCCGTTGCTGCACGGGGTTCCAGTCCGCTTTTACGTTCTCTCTGAAGCTGTAAAACAATGTGCGAAGCATTGGTAAAACCAATCATTGCAAGAATCATCGGCATTACTACCATCGATAGGCTGTTAAGCTGTTCGCCGGAATATCCCAGAAATCCGAGCGTCCAGAGAAGGCCAATCGAGGGAGGTGCGGTTACCACGAAGGTGGTTATCAGTCCGCGGAAAAAAAGCAACGCAAGGATGGCCGCAAGGCTATAACCAATGATCTGGAAGCGTCTTTGCTCAACCTTCATTGCCTCACGCCTTGCAATATCTATGGGCAAGAGTCCGATCAATCTCGAGCGTATAAGAAGAGGACTGGTTTCTTCTGCGGAAATATTAACACCCGCTGCTTGTTCTATTAGAGAAACAGTTTTCTCCATGGCTTGTCGATCGCCCGGGCGGATACTCAGTGGCACCAGTGCTGTCTGTGCGTTCGTTGCTAGCAAATTGCCGGCAATTACTGGGTTTTTTAAGGCCCGATTGCGGCAGGCCTCGTGCTCTGCTGAGGTTGCGTCTGCATCGGGGAACATTGATAGCAGCAACCCAGATCCAGGCATTCCAGTTACTTCTGGGAGGGCCTGCACCCGTTGAAGCAGGTCTTTAAATGCAATACTAGCCGCCGGGCTGAAGAGGTCGCCGCCCCCGGGGCAGTCTACAAGGAGTAAAACGTTAGATCCATCAGAGCCAAAATTCTTGTTGATATAATTGCTGAATTCATGCCCCGGTCGAGAAGCTGTGCTGCCACTAACTCTTTCTGCACGGTCACGGGTGGTGCCCAGTGCCGCGATAGCACTGATCACGGTGATGAAGCTAATTGTAGTCCATGGCCGGTGAGCCGGGAATTGAAACAAGCTCATGATGCGCGGTTACCTTTCTCTTGAAACACCCGGTTTCCAGCGAGTGCCAAACCGTACTAGTAGCACGGGCAACATGGCAAGAATGATGGCTGATATAGTAAGTGTCGCCAAAGCATATTCACGCTTTCCCAGCCTTTTAAAGGGGCTTTCATTTTCGACTGCCGTAAGATTATTGATTGTTTCTCCGGGAATATTTTTTTCATTGCCATTGTGATATTGCCCACCTAGGCGCAGTGCGATTTGGCGTAGCGTAGAACTGTCCTGCTTAGAGTTTTTACCATCAAGAAATCTCCCGGTTACCGGATTACCAATGCCAACCACAAGAGTGTTTTTTACCGATTTTGGCATCGGTGGCATCCCTTGGGCCGGAACGGTGTCCCCATCTGAGAGAAGGATAATGGTCGTACTTTCCCTTCGCCAGTTTCTTGACAGTTCGGCTGCGAGTTCGAGGCCTTCAAAAAGGTGTGTTTTGCCAGATTCAAACGCGGTGTACATATCAACTCCGTCAAGAAAGTTGCGAACTACATCCGCATCGCGGGTATCGACTACAACGGGTTTTGCCCCATTGTAAACAGCAATCAAGGAAAGACGCATTTGGTCCATTGGGACACGCTTAAAGAAGGATTCCATCAGGTTAAAGGCCTGCTTTCGCCGGGAAATTGAACCACTTTTACCTGCGTCCTCCAGTTTCATGCTGGGGGACACATCAAGCACGATTACAATGTGCTGCATGTCAGTTTCTTGGATGGTCTTTGCCTTGTAGACTTTAGGGGTGATATTCATCAGGGTAAGAAGTCCCCATGAGGCTGCAGTGAGTGCAATGCACCTGAAGATTGGCGCGTATCGCGCCCATAAAGCAGGTTTGCCGGAAGGCCCAAAAATAAGGTGTGCAATCCTCTCTGTCCTTCTGGCATGAAGCCATTCAGTGCCCAGTGAAGAAATAAGCACGGCAATGGCAACGATTTCCGGAAGATTTACCATGGCGTATAGCGTAAGCCTGTAAGGCTAAGCAAAAACAGTCCGAGAGTGGCGGTTCCTGCAATCGCATAGGGTTTGAAGTTATCCATAGATTCAGCAGCAATTTTTTCGACGCCGGTTTTTTTCATGCCATCAATACGTTTGAAGATTGTTGCCAGCGCCTCGGGATCTCCTGCAGCAAATACTTCTCCTCCCGTGCGGCCTGATATGGTCAACAATTGTGGAGGCGGAGCACCCGGAGCCACATGGATAGCAAAGACAGTGATCTCGTTGGCAGCAAGCTTGGAGGCTAGCTCGGCATCACGACCTCCACTTAGGTCAGCGCTGTAGCCGTCCGACACCAAGATGATAAGACGGTCTCCTTTTTCCCGCTCAATAAGTAACTTGAGGCATTCTTCAAGGGCCATACCGATCTTGGTGCCTCCCCGAAACCATACTGGCAGTCGTCTGGGACCGAGAAACGCAGTGGCGTAGCCAAAAGCTGACGGGTCCGATGTAAGTCGGATCCAGTGCAGAAAATGGTCGCCAAAGACGGTAAGGCCGAAAGCATCACCCTCGCGGTAGTTGATAAAATCATTGATGGCGGACATAGCCGCATCATATCTGTTACCATCGCCGAAGGCGGCAGTCATGCTGCCAGAAACATCGAGGGCAAACTGAATATTGGTTAGCTTTTTCTTGGTTTTTGGTTCGGACAGTTGCTGAGGACCTGCCAGTAGCAGGATAGCAAAGGCTAATAACAATGATGGCAGGGAGGAGGTGAAAATAAGAAGCGCAGAGCGGATTTTCCGGCGGGGATAACTGCCGCCATCCATTGGGATGGTGACCTGTCCTCCGGCACCTTTACCTTGCAATATCCAGATGAACAGCCCGACAGGAGCAACAAGCAAGATGAGCAAAAGGGGATAGGCGAACATAGCTGTTGATCAATGTTCTTCTTGGTTTGTTTTCGTTACGTTACGGTATGGTTCGAGGAGAGTTTTCAGATTGACCGGTGATTGCGGGTTTGGTTTATGCAGCCAGCTTTCCAGTTGCTCAAATAACTGACTCGCTTCTTCATGCTGTCGGATTTCTGCAAGTGCCGAAATAGGTGTTTTGGATTGCAATTGTAGACGCTCCCGCCAAAAACCAATAAGGGATCGCTCAAGTTCGGCTTGTTCCGCTATACTAAGTTTGCCATCGCGGGCAGCCTCGATCAGAGGGTGCAATCGGTCGGCCATGTTTTCGGGATTGCTCACTAATGAATTGGATTCTTTGTTTTTCCTTCTTTTGACCAGTAAAAGAATGAGCGGGCAAATAGCCCAGATAATGCCGGCAGTAATCAGCATGTTCTTGTAACCGCCAATGCTGGGTAGTTTCCCAGCATCAGGCATGTTGGGTTGCAGGCGATCTGCCTCTAGGACACTTTCAAATTCTACTGGTAGATTGGCTAAATCCTGAGTTGATGACCCGTCCTTGCGCTGTAGGTAATCGGATAGATCAAATTCTCCTTTTTGTAAGCCGCAGTAGCTTAGGTCATACCTGAAGGAGTCGCCATGCGCCCTGATTGCGGTAATCCGCAATATAATCTCAGTGTTCTGGTGGAGCGGTTTTGGTTCAAGCTCGGTGCCGGGAAGAATAAGGTCCTGAATATCTCTATAGACGCCAATCGGGCTTTTCCTCGGCTGGAAGTCACCACTAGGATTTCCCTGACTTACAGATGCCAAGGCGATCATGGAAAAGATCAGGAGGCGTTTCATCTTAACGTGAATTACGGCCTAGAAGTGAGCGTGACTTGAAGAAGTTGCGCAGTTTGTGAACGATATTCTCATTGGTCGACAGGCAAAGATGATCAATGCTCGCAGTGATTAGTTGTTCCACAAGAGCTGTCTGATCCCTTATGGCAGGAGTATTCCTGACGATTGAGCTGACTCCAGTTTCCGCTTCGCGTATGCGCACAAACCCTGCCCCTGCCAATGTTTTTTCGGCGGGATCAACTAGCTGCAATGCGGTACAGTCATGCTTTTGGGCTGCCAGTTTCAGTACTGGTATGGCCTCGGAGTCATGGAGGTCGGAGATTGTGATAATCAATGCGCGACTGGAAAGGCTGGGAAGGAGTTTGTTGAGCTTGTCGCCGAGGCGTGTCTTTTCGTTCATTCGGTAGTAACGCAACCGATGCAACCATTGCAGGATACGGTCTTTTGAGAGACTGGGTTTGATGAAAAGGTCTCGTTCACCGACCCCAACCACACCGACTGGGCTGATGCGTTCAAGTGCTGCAAAGGCAATGCCACCGGCAATTTGCAGCGCTTGGGCATATTTGCTGAGTTGACCTGAAGTGATGGTCATGGATGCTGAAGTGTCAATCAGCAGATATACCGGCATGCGCTTTGGGCTTTCGTATTCCTTAACGTGAAATTGCCCCGTTCGAGCCGTGACACGCCAGTCGATAGACTTGATAGGATCACCAATCTCGTAGCGACGCGATTGCACGTATTCAATACCGGATCCAAGGAAAGGTGAGCTGTCGCTACCGTAGCCGATATCATTGGCCAGTTTCTTAACCGCAATTAAAAATTGTCGCGAGTCGAGCCGGTCACAAGCCTCAAGGCAATGTTGCTGCATAAGAAATGGAGTGGTTGGTGATGCCAATTTGCACTATGACTAACCCATTTCCCTAATGATTTCATTCAGGATGTTGGCAGCGGTTAGCCCGTCGGCAAGAGCTTCATAGTTCAGGCGGATCCGGTGTAACAGGACATCCTCTGCAAGCGCAAAGAGGTCATCAGGGATTGCATAATTACGTCCATGAATCATTGCCCTTGCTCTAGCACCTTTGATCAGAGCTATTCCTGCTCTCGGGCTACCACCAAGCTCAATGCTTGGGTGTGTGCGAGTGCGACCGACCAGTTCCACAACGTGCTTAATAAAAACCTCGCTGACATGCACACGGTGCGTGTGATCAATGGCGTTAGTCAAATCTTCTGGCCCGCCCACAGGTTCGTCAGAAACAATATCAAATTCGGTGTTGGCAACCGCTCCTTGCCCCTCTTTCTGGATGCCAAGCCCAAGGTTACGCTTAAGGATCTCCTCTTCTTCTTGAACGTCCGGGTAATCTAGCCGATGACACAGCATAAAACGGTCAAGCTGTGCCTCGGGGAGTTCAAACGTACCACTCTGCTCAATCGGGTTCTGGGTAGCAATGACAAGGAATGGTACGGGAAGGCGATAGGTCTCGTCGCCAAGTGTGACTTTACGTTCCTGCATCGCTTCAAGGAGTGCACCCTGAACTTTCGGTGCAGCCCGGTTAATCTCGTCGGCAAGTAAGAGGTTGGTAAAGACAGGTCCTTTGCGGGTTGTGAATGTCGCGGAAGACTGGTCGAGTATTTCGGAGCCTAGGATGTCTGCAGGTAGGAGGTCCACTGTGAACTGGACACGCGAGAAATCGAGGTGTATCGCCTTGCCTAGGGCATTGACCAGCAGTGTTTTCGCCAAGCCGGGCATTCCCTGCAAGAGGATGTGGCCACTGGTGAAAAGTGCAATGAGTAGCCTTTCTACAACCTGATCCTGACCAACAACGACCGTTCCAACGCGCGCGCGAATTTTATCAATAAACTCAGTGACTTTTTCCTCTTTATCCATTGGGTGCCATGGCTTCGCGCAGAGCCAGCTTCACAAGGTCGCCCACTTTTTTGTTAGATGCCAGCGGGATAAAATGAATTAATCACGCTCGTGGATCGGCTTGATCGCGGGCTGGGTGTCGGGACCTGTGTAATCAGTTAGAGGTCGGTAGAGGCGGTTATCGTCAAGTTGCTCCAAAATCTGCGCGGTCCATCCCGCTGCACGACTGATAGCAAAGATCGGTGTGAAAAGATCCGTGGGGATACCAAGGCTGTAATAGACCGTCGCCGAGTAAAAGTCGACGTTGGCATTAAGTCCCTTGCGCTCCTTCATGATTTCAGCAATGCGCTCTGACATGTTGATCCACTTTGGATCTCCCAGTTCTTCCGTAAGCTTAACTGCCATTTTGCGCAGGTGTGGAGCACGTGGGTCGAGAACTTTGTAAACACGGTGCCCGATTCCCATGATTTTTTCCTTACGTTCAAGTTTACCCTCTACATAAGCATCCACGGCATCCTCTGAGCCGATTTCCTCCAGCATGTGAATGACACCTTCATTGGCTCCACCGTGTAGCGGTCCCTTCAGTGTGCCTATGGCTGACGTTGTTGCTGAATAAATATCACTGAGTGTTGCGATGGTGACTCGGGAACTGAAGGTGGATGCATTCATGCCGTGGTCGGCATGCAAGATATAGGCAACATCGAGTGTCTTTGCTGCATCAGCTGATGGTTCCTCTCCATTGATAAGATAAAGGAAGTGGGCAGCTTCATTAAGATCGGGGTGGGGATCAATGATATCAAGGCCTTGCCTGGCACGGTGATAGCCTGCGACAATGAGAGGGATTTTTGCAATAATAGCCAGCGCCCGATCTTCATTGAGTGAGCGATCCTGATGTTTGCCCTCATTGTCATAAAGTCCAAGCATTGATATTCCAGTGCGGACTACATCCATTGGTCCGGCATCCTTCGGAGCGGATTTCAGGAAATTGATGATTCCCTCCGGGAGGTTACGGTGACTGCGCAGGGATTCTATAAGACCCTCGAGTTCGGAGCTATTAGGTAGTTTACCCCTGTGCAGCAAATGCACGACTTCTTCAAAAGTGGTCGCTTCGACCAGTTCGTCAATCGTGTAACCAAGGTATGAGAGGTTTCCTTCAGATCCTACGACGTTACTGAGTTTTGATTCGTTGGCGATAATACCTTCAAGTCCTTTTGCTGCTAATGCCATGTGTTCTTTCAATTAACGGATTGATTAGCCAGTGGCTTTCACTGTCTCGGTGCGGGGTGGGGGCGAGAATCTTAGCGGAAGGTATGACACTTGGCAAAGTCCTTTTGTCTTTTTACTTTGGATATGGGTATTGGGACATTAGTAGACCATAATTGCTACCAATTAGGGGAGCAGGTAAGCCGGTTTCAACAGCGGATCAGGGTGGGGCAGGCGGCTTTTCCTTTCCTTACCTTCAAAGGATTTTGGCCAGAGTTGAGCCCATTTCCGATGGAGTTTGAGCAACAGCGATACCTGCATCTAGCAGAGCTTCTTTTTTTGCTTCAGCTGTCCCTTTGCCTCCAGAAATGATAGCGCCTGCATGTCCCATGCGGCGTCCCGGAGGGGCGGTGGCACCGGCAATGAAAGCGGCAATGGGCTTGTTGCAGTGTTCCTTGGCCCATGCGGCAGCCTGTTCTTCAGCATCTCCGCCTATTTCTCCAATCATGATAATGGATTCCGTTTCGGGGTCTTCGTTAAAGAGTTTAAGAATATCAAGATGACTGGTTCCGTTGATGGGATCTCCACCAATACCAATGCATGTACTTTGACCAAGTCCGAGCTGGGTTGTTTGCCATACTGCCTCATAGGTAAGGGTTCCGGATCGCGACACAACACCCACTGAGCCTTTTTTGTGGATGTAACCGGGCGCGATGCCGATCCGGCAGCCGCCGCTGGACTGCGGTCCTTCACCGGGCGTTACAATGCCCGGACAGTTGGGGCCGATCAGGCGAGTGTTGGAGCCTTTCATTTTTGCCGCAACGCGCATCATGTCCATGACAGGGATGCCCTCGGTAATGGCAACGACAAGCTCCATTCCTGCATCCACCGCTTCGAGTATGGCATCAGCTGCAAATGGTGGCGGGACAAAAACGGCCGAGACCGTTGCCCCCGTTTCCGTAACGGCTTCTTTAACGGTATTAAAAACCGGGACGGTCTCTGCGAATACCTGACCACCCTTGCCTGGCGTGACACCGGCTACGACCTGTGTCCCGTATTCAATGCTGAGGTTTGCATGCTGGCCGCCAAAGCTGCCGGTAATACCCTGAATGAGAATTTTTGTATCTGGCTGGACGAGTATGGACATCGATAAATGTATTTTTAAGGATTAGAATTTGGCGCAAAAATCATGCGGCGATTGCTGCCACTGCTTTCTGTGCGGCATCCGCAAGGTCATCGGCTGCGATCAGGTTTACGCCTGACCGGGAGAGGGTTGCTTTGCCGGCCTCAACGTTGTTGCCTTCAAGGCGAACAATGAGGGGAATTCTAAGGTCGACTTGTTTGCAGGCGGCAACGATTCCCTGAGCAATGACATCACAGTCCATGATGCCTCCAAAAATATTGACCAGGATGCCTTTCACATTGCCATCTGCCAAGATGATCTTGAAGGCATTGCTTACTTGTTCCTCCGTGGCTCCACCCCCTACATCCAGAAAATTGGCTGGTTCTCCACCGTAGTATTTAATAATGTCCATGGTGGCCATTGCAAGTCCGGCTCCATTGACCAGACAGGCGATGTTGCCATCCAGGCCAATGTAGTTGAGATCATATTCAGAGGCGGCTACTTCTCGCGGGTCTTCTTCGGAAGTATCTCGCATTGCCGAAATTTCCTGCTGACGGTAAAGGGCATTGTCATCAAATCCAAATTTTGCGTCGAGGGCTAGTAATTGCCCATCAGGAGTTGTGACCAGCGGATTGATTTCCACCATGGAACAGTCACAGGACAGGAAGAGGTCATAGAGGGCACCCAGAAGGCCTGAGAACTGGCTGACCATTTCGCCCTGAAACCCAAG
>CALCSP010000827.1 GCA_937893785.1 uncultured Verrucomicrobiales bacterium | reverse complement strand
GATAAAATCAGCCTAGAAGAAGCCCCTGAGCGCATGGCGGCAAACTTTGATGAACACGATACCAATTCAGACGGGTTCATAGACAAAAAAGAACAAGCTGAAGTCATCGAGTTCATCCGTCAACGCTTCAGCCAGCGCAACCGTCCGGATCAGAACAGGGGCTTAACATTTGAGCAAATGGACACCAATAAAGACGGCAAGATAAGCCGCGACGAGGCACCCGAGCGCATGGCGGAACACTTTGGTGAGGCTGACAGAAACAATGATGGCTTTATCGACAAGGAAGAGCGGGACGTTGTTGTCGAGGCAATTCGTCGCCGTGCTGGACTGGGACAACGCAATCGTCCCGACCCCAATGCTGGTCAGGGTGGCGCAGACAAGCCCAAGAGGCCCCCTCTTGAACGGTAGAAACTCCAAGGCCATAAGAATCGGTAAATCCCCATCATACAATGAAGTTGCCCCTTATCATCATCCTATCAGGAGTCGCAATGCTTGTTTTGGCACAGGCAGCTGATGAAGGACTGCCCAGTGGAGATGAACTAAAATTCTTCGAGTCAAAGATCCGCCCCGTCTTGGTAGAAAGCTGCTACCAATGCCACTCTACAGACGAGAAGATCAAGGGAGGGCTCAATCTTGACACCCGTGAGGGAATCCGACACGGCGGCGACTCCGGTCCCGCTGTCACACCCGGAAATCTGGAAAAAAGTCTGTTGTGGACGGCAATTAACTGGTCGGAAAGCGACTATGAAATGCCGCCAAAGCGAAAGCTTCCAGCAAATGTGATCGCCGACTTCAGGCAATGGATTGAAATGGGCGCACCTGACCCCAGAATCGCAGATCAGGTCATTGTAAAAACCGAAATCGACATCGAAGCCGGTAAACAATTTTGGTCATTCAAGAAACCCGCCAAACAACTACCACCCACCGTAGAAGACCGGCAATGGCCGGAATCGGATGTAGATCGTTTCATCCTGGCCAAGCTCGAGGAAGCAGAACTTAAACCTGCCCCGGATGCACAGCCCGGGACTCTTCTCCGAAGGCTATATTTCGACCTGACGGGCCTTCCTCCTTCCATTAAAGATCTTGAACGCTACGCCAGAGCATGGAAAGAAAATCCGGAAAAGGCCTATGAAGCTGAAGTAGACCGTCTCCTTGCTAGCGACCAATACGGGGAACGATGGGGTCGACACTGGCTTGATGTGGCACGATATGCGGAATCAACCGGCAAAGAAGTCAATATGGCATTCCCTCAAGCCTGGCGTTACCGAGACTATGTCATCAACTCATTCAACTCCGACAAGCCTTATGATGAATTTGTTCGTGAACAGATTGCCGGAGACCTACTACCTATTAAGGACGATAATGACTGGCAGGAAAACTTGGTTGCAACCGGGTTTCTCGCCATCGGCCCTAAGGGGCTCAATGAGCGAAGCCCCCGACAGTTTGCTTACGATCTTGCCGACGAGCAAGTTGACACAACTACCCAAGCCATTCTAGGACTGACTGTCTCATGTGCCAGGTGCCACGACCATAAGTCTGACCCTATTCCAACTGCAGACTACTACTCACTGGCGGGTATCTTCCTGAGTACTAAAACGTATTTCGGCACGGTCAACGCAATTCAAAACAGGCGCGGAACGAAACTTCTGGAACTGCCAATCCCCGATGCAAACCCTATCCATTCGCTTAGCACAAGGGAAAAAGCAATTCTTCAAGAACGAATGGCAGACTCCGAAAAACGCTTCGGTCAGCTGGAAATACAGGCTGCACAGGATCGCGCTGCCGGCAGGTCCTCAAATGCCGGTCAGCAACTACAGCGGTTACGCTCAGTCATTGCCCAGATCAATGCCCGTCTGAAAGGCTATGATGAAAACGGAAAGGCCAAGACATTTGCCATGGGCGTCCAGGACCAGAGTCGCCCGTTTGAACCAACCGTATTGCTTCGCGGCGAAATCGAAAAACCTGCTC
>CALCSP010000826.1 GCA_937893785.1 uncultured Verrucomicrobiales bacterium | reverse complement strand
GGCGATCAATAGAAGAGCCATTAGTCATGAGTCTCCCTATTTCGGAGAAGACAATGCCTTGCAGCTTGTGGCTGCAAATATCGATGCACTAAACCCTCTTTAATTGGGCTCATGTTTACCTGATATATTTTATCTTTGTTCATCTCTGGTGTCGTGCCCATGGTAAGATTAGCTTCATTTTTTGTTCTCTTCACTTGAAGAGCTGCTGATCGACTGGATGACCCCACTGCTGTCCCAAGAGGACTTGGACATGCTTGGTGGTTGCTACCTAGGGGTGAGCCACTTTTAACCAGTTGGGGGATACAGACCGCTGAAATCAGGCAAAACATCATTTGATCAGTTGATGGTATTCCAACTGGAAGGGCGATGATGTGTTTACTGGTCTAGAGTCCCGTCCATCACAGGAATAAAATGAAATTATTGTGCACTTTCTGCAGCCTGAAGTGTAAATAAACTAATCCCTGTATCTAAGCGAGCAGTTATTGCGTGCCGCTTGATAATTAAAGCCTGAGGCCATTTGCAATTGCTGCTTTTCACTGATTCCGCTGTCAATAATATCTCTTTCCAGGAGATTTAAGACTTTTTCTACTTGGTAGCGACTGTATCCCGAATCAAGCATTGCACAAGCTACTGAAGCAGCACCCATTCCAAAATCATCTCGCCCAGCATAAGCGGGGCTCGTAATAACGAGGGTGGCGAGCAAGAAAAGGCTCTTCATATACAAATCCAAGAACGTTCCACTGTATTTCGCAAGGAATTACAAACCATGGTAACAGGTAATAAGTCATGAGGTTTTGACCTGGGTGAGGTGATGCTGTGCTCCGCGGCATCTCGTTCATAACGACAACAGGCCTGCATTGAACCGGTCACTCGTGAGAGCCTGTGCGTAGAGCTTGACGGTTGGCAGACTCAGTTGTTCCGAATTTTCCGATCGCCGAGTCGCTTCGACAGCCCGTTTTTCCGCAAGCGTTATCCGGTGCTTGATCCTCGCTATTTCGATGACCCCATGGCCCTGCAAACGGGCTGGGTGCCTTTGTCGCCAGGGGGGTCTCGCCACACCATGAATTGCCTCCGCGAGATTGCGCCTCAGGTTCTGAGCTTCCAACCGACGGCTTATAGCCGTTACCAGTCACTCGTCCACCTGCTTTCGTTGCTGTTTT
>CALCSP010000825.1 GCA_937893785.1 uncultured Verrucomicrobiales bacterium | reverse complement strand
TGCTGGTTCTCAGTCACAGATTTCGGCATAGGTTGGCCGTTGAGTTCTGCTAACTTGGGTTTGTAATCAAAGGTTTCAAGGTGAGAGGGTCCACCTGCCATGCACAGAACAATGACCCGTTTGCAACGTGGTGGCAAAACAGGGAAATTGTCGTTGGCAGGGCTTTCTGCCCGCATCAATGAATGAAGTGCCGTTGCGCCGACGCCAAGCCCTGATTTCCTCAGGAAACTGCGCCTGAGCAATGCGTCCCGGCTATTAGTTGCGGGTAATTGTTTCATGAAGATTAAGCAGTGCGCGGGCCACTGATATCCAAGCGGCAAGTTCCTGTCGGTTAATATTTGCGGATACAGGGTGCTGGCCAATTGCGACAAGTCGGTTGGCGCTGCCAGGGTCATTTGCAAATTCCTCCCGATGTTTTTTCAGAAGGGAACTGAGCACGGTGATTTCCTGATCTAGTGCAGGTCGAGACAGCACTTGCATAATCATTGAGCTGATGCGTGTTCTATTGTCTTTCGTTTTGTTTGCTGACAGGGTATTTTGCGCGAGCGCGCGTGCTGCTTCGACATGGGTCGGGTCATTGAGAAGGACTAGTGCTCCCAACGGTGTGTTAGAACGTGGACGGTCAGCAGTGCATTCCTCGCGCGCAGGTGCATCAAATGCCAGCAGGGCTGGATGTAGGAACTGCCTTTGCCAGTGGGTATAAATACCGCGCCGATATTGTGCGTTCCCTTGGTCGGATGCATAGGTTCGCCTAGGGAAGTTCAAGTTCTCCCAATATCCTGCTGGTTGATAGGGCTTTACACTTGGTCCACCTACCTGATGGAAAAGAAGCCCGCTGACTGCCAGTGCATTGTCACGGATAAACTCGGCATCTAGGCGGAACCGGGATTGCCGCGCAAGGAGACGGTTTTTTGGATCCATTAATCGTAATTGCTTATTGTCAGCCGATGACTGCAAATAGGTACGTGATGTAACGATCAGCTTCACTATGTGCTTGATGTCCCAGCCGGATTCCACGAACTCGACAGCCAGCCAGTCCAGAAGCTCGGGATGGGATGGCCATTCACCTTGGGAGCCAATATCATCGAGAACGCGCGATAAACCGGTGCCAAAGAAGAGTTTCCATAAACGATTAACGAAGACACGTGCAGTCAGTGGGTTGTCAGGTGCGGTAATCCATTCAGCCAGTGCCATCCTGCCTGTTGCATTCTTTCCGCCCAGAAAACGGGGAGCCGCCGGTTTAACGATTTTTCCAGACTCATCCATCCAGTCACCACGGGGGAGGATCTTTACCATGCGTGGTTGAACGGATACGGTGGCGAGCATGGAGCGTGCTGTTTTGCGTAGCTCAGCGATTTCCTGTTTGATTTTTGCCTGTTGAGGATGTTCGAGGCTAATACCAGCATCGATGAACTGGCCGCCACTAGTCTGGTGGCATTGGATGGCAATGATGTTCTCGCCCTTTTGGAGCAGTGCCTTATCCAGAGTATGGGTTACATAATTTGCTGAAGCGGTAGAGAACCCAGTCAAATGTGCGGCTTTTTTCCCATTAATATAGACGATGGCTTCTTCATCATGCTGAATGTGAAGCGTGGCCTGTTCCGGGATCTGGTCGACTTTGAAAAACTTGCGTATCCAGATGTCAGGGGATGTCCACTCCGTGCGGACGATACTGTGTGGAGTGCCTTTCGAGCCAAATCCGCCTTCTCCGATTTGCCAGGTGGTATCATCAAAGCTCTTTAGCTGCCAGTTTTGGCCAGGTTTCTTGAAAGTATAACGCCATATCTGGCCCGTTTTCCTGGAGTCCGGAAGTAGTGTACCTGCCTCTGCACTTTCTAAGACTTTCTCCAGTTCGGATATGCGTTTTGCGTTTTGCGGGCTGATTGCCTGTATGGTTTCCCCCCAGCCTTTTTTTTGCGCACTAGGGTAGTAGCCTACGCCCTTAATATCGGCAAAGAAGGCGGCAAAACTGTAGAAGTCGTGAATGGTGAAAGGATCAAATTTGTGGTCATGACATTCTGCACAACCAAGCGTGACGCCAAGCCAGGCGGTTGCTGTTGTGCGTACACGGTCTGCGGCATATTTTGCAAGGTATTCCTTATCCTGAATGCCAAACTCAGTACTTTTCATGTTCAGCCGGTTAAACCCTGCAGCTACCTTTTGAGCTGTTGTTGCTCCTGGAATCAGATCGCCGGCAATCTGCTCACGGGTAAAGCGGTCAAAGGGCATGTTGGCATTGAATGCATTGATGACGTAATCCCGATAGGGAGAAACACTCCACTCG
>CALCSP010000824.1 GCA_937893785.1 uncultured Verrucomicrobiales bacterium | reverse complement strand
GGAATTCTATGGGAGGAAGTGGTGCTCTGGGCATTGGCATGCGTCATGGGCATGTCTTTGCGGCTATTAAAGCGAACGTTCCTGCGGGGGTGGAGCATGTCTCTGAGCGGCTCTTCTTTGAGTCGAGGAATCTGCCGGAGGGGCTGGCGTTGCCTGATCCTCCAATCTGCATTAATTATTCAGCGCAGAATGACGGGTGGTCTTTTGGGCACGATCGTTTTTTCTCGGCGATGGAAAAGCGTAACTATGCGCTCTTTTTTTATTGGGGGCCCTTTGGGCATGCTAATAACTCAGAGAGGATCAAGAAAGTGAATGACCTTATTGATTCCTTTGATTGGTTGAGTGTTCGAAAAGACGAGGCTTACCCAGTTTTCACCGGGGCCACTTCCAACTCACCACTTCCCTGGCCAGATGATCTTAAGAGCAGCGAAGCGGGACAGGTAAATGGATTTTTCCGCTGGAAGAATGTGGAGGACTCGAAGAACACGCTGTCGATGTCGCTTTTTCTAGTTTGTGGAGAAACACTCAAAACGCGGTTTGAAATTCCTGAGCAGGCCAAGGTTGACGTGAGTGTGCGGCGTCTACAAAAATTCAGGATCAATGCCGGTGGTATGTTTCACTGGCAGTTTGGCGAGACAAATGGGGAAGGAATGGCTGATGCCAGGGGATTAATCACCGTCAAGGGTCTTGAAATTACTAATACGCCAAAGGTTCTGCTCATCCATGCGGGGAAAGGACCCGGATAGATGTTGTTCTTAACGAGGGCTAGAATTGCAGCGAGGCACCGAGGACAAAATTGATACCAGGCTCGTTCTGACCGGATCCATGAGCTCTGTATGCTTCATCGGTGATGTTCTCGATGCCCGCAGTGAGTAACAATTGTTCATTCACTTGAAATCCGCTGCGGAAATTGAGCAGGATATACCCGGGTGTGCCTCCGGGAGGAATTCGCTGGGTATCTGATCGGTCCCGGGTATTCAGCCTGTCCTGTCGGGCCGCCGCATAACCTGAAAGCTCGATCCAAAACCTGTCAGTGGCATCCAGTCTAAAACCCAGCTGCCCGCTTGCTGGCAACAGGCGGCTTACGTATTCCTCAGAGCTGATTGAGCTGGATGTCGGGAAAGTATCCGCTTTGCCGTCATTCCATGCAAAATGGCCAAAGGCACTCAGTTGATCGGTGATCTGGTAGCGCCCATCTAATTCGACACCATAGACATAACCTGAGGCGCCATTTCGTTTGATGACTTCAGATTCGCCGTCGATAATCTGACCGGTCGGAGTGCGTGAAATGATGTCTTTGATATCTGTAAAGAAGAGAGAAATCCCGGTGTTCAGTCGGTCACGGTTTATCCTGCTTCCAATTTCATAGCTTGTGAAATGTTCAGGGTTAAGGCCGGGGGAAGGGGTTTCAATTTCATTAGAGCGCGCACTATCAAGTCGCGAAAGGTCGGAGAAATTCGGAGCTCTGAATCCCTCTGATATTCCGCCGTAGAAATTAAAGAGTCCTTTGCCGCTTACATCCCAAGCCAGTCGGGCGCTTGCTGAAAAGTCATCCCAGCTATCCTCAATACTGATTGGCTCACCACTAACGGGGTCTGCAACCTTACCAATATCTGCGGCAGCGCGGGTCAATCGACCGCCGGTGGTCAATTCCAGATGATCATTGAGAAGAATGGTGTCCTGCAGGTAAACGCCAAATAGGTCATAGACGGAGTCATCGCCGAATGGGCCCTGGATGGCGTTGTTCCTGAAGGTTCCATCAGGGGCGTAATTTTTGCGGAAGGTGTCAGCGTTGTCCCGGTAGTAACTCAGGCCGTAGGTCAACTCGCCGATGCGGGTGTCGCTGGTCAACTGTATCCAGGAGCCCAGTGAGTCGAGCTCGAAGCCCTGAATGTCTCGTCTTCCTCCTGCCCGAATTCGGTCACGCTGCTCTGAATGCTGATGCCAGGAAAGGCTGGCCTGCAAATCGTTAACCAAGCCTTCCATGCTGGTAGCCTCAAACTGTATATAGGCAAGTTTTCTGCCTTGATCCAGAATGCGTTGTTGCTCCTTGCCGGGAGTGGTTCCCTGCCAGGTGCGGCTGAAGATTGTCTTGTGCGTGCGCCATGCATCGTCCTGGTTGAACTGGTTATAAGCTAATGTGATTTTCCGATCAGGGTTGAAATAGTGCTCAAATTTGATGTCAAAGGCTTGCTCAGCGAAGCCTGTCTTTGGAAGTTGTCCAAGCCCTGCAGCACGGATGTTACCCATTTCTCGGGCGGTGTAGCCGATATGCAGTCCGGTTTGCCCACCGATCCCGAGTTGTCCTTCAATGCGTCCGGTGTGGCTTTGTTCCCCGCTTGCCCCGCGATAAAGGACTCTTCCAGAGCTGAACTCTTTGCCGTTTTCATGTTCGAAGATATCCGCTGACTTGGTTAAGAGGTTGACCGTTCCACCAATAGCGTCACTGCCATAAAGCATGGATCCCTGACCCTTCACCAATTCGACTTGCCGGGCAGAGAGCATATCTATGGTTGCCCAATACTGGTTAGGCCCTTCACGAAAGGCGGCGTTATTTAACCTGATGCCATCAATCATTAGGAGATTTCGAAAAGCAGTGAAGCCGCGAACAAAAGGAGATCCTTGGCTGTGAGCCGTCTTTTGGACCATGACGCCAGGTACATCCTCAAAGGCTTCGGGTAGCGACCGAGGCATTTTTTCCCTTAAGCTATTGCTGTTAATAACACGAACGGTATTGGGAACTGCAGATACCCGTTTGGCAGTTCTGGTAGCAGTCACCACTGTGGGATCGAGGGTGGATGTGTCGAAACCCTGATTGTTCTGCGCAGACAAAAAGGCTGTGGGAAAAAGAACAGCTATGTATAGAAATAGGATGAACTTATCCATGTTTTTTATTGCGTGAAAAAAGGGAAAGGCTATTCGGATAATGATTATCCTAGTGGGTGTCTAAAATGGGTTACAATCCTCTCTTTTTTACTAGTGTGTTATCTAGCTTTGGTTGAGAAATTGAAAGCTTTTTTAAACGCTGTTATAACTCGAGCAAAGACTAATATTATATATTAATGAGGATTTTACTCAACTCTGCATCTTTCTTAATAAGGCAGTCTAAGTGGATGAGTATTGTTGTAATTTCGGGATAAATTGATTGGGTATTGTTGAAATGATTGCTGGTTACGAGATTGCAATCGGATTTGCTATGGGGTTTCTTGGCTCCATCCCCTTGGCTGGACCCGTTGCCTTATTGGTAATGACAAAGGGGTTGGCTCGTGAGTTTTATCGTGCAAGTTTCATTGCTTGTGGTGCTTCCGTTGCGGAAGGGATCATGGCAGCAGGTGCCTTTGCGGGACTGGGCATTATTTATGAGCGAATTCCTGAGTTTGAATATTTTTTTCAGTGGCTTGGAGTTGCCATACTGGTTGCAGTTGGTGTCTGGTTTTGGATTCGGGGAGTTTCAAAAGAGGAACCGGTCAATCAAAAGCCTGAACGGCAGGAGGGGGGAATCTCTGCTTTTCTGAT
>CALCSP010000823.1 GCA_937893785.1 uncultured Verrucomicrobiales bacterium | reverse complement strand
GTCGACGATCTACTTGGTGTGCGATTCCGTCCGGACAGCTGGCCAAAGTATCAAATTCCTCGTGAGGAATACCTTTTCAACAATAGCCCGAAAAACCGTTTCCCGACTCCAGCCATCTTTCCGAAATATTGAGTAGGAAACGATTTCTTTATGGTTTCAGGCCTAGTTTACTGAATGACTGTGAAAGCACTTTACGCATCTTAGCCGCATCATCTCCATCTTGATTGTTCAAGATAGGACTTTTCTCCATAGGGTCTGCGGCCATGTGAAATAATCGGCCATCATTATAGAGTTTCCATTTCTGATTGCGCACCCACTTGAGGCCGGAACTGGTTCCATCCGGCTCCACTCCGCCGGGCTTGGGCAAAACAGCCTCTTCACAGTAAGTAAAGGATCTCCTTGAAGGACCTGTTCCACGTAGGCGGCTTGCAAAACTTACTCCATCCAATTTACGATTCGCTGGAGGATTAGTGCCCGCCAAATCCAGAAAGGTCGGTAATATATCGCTGAAATCGACAAGGTCATTGACCTTCTGACCCGCCTTAATGGTT
This sequence comes from uncultured Verrucomicrobiales bacterium, assembly GCA_937893785.1. Lineage (GTDB taxonomy): Bacteria > Verrucomicrobiota > Verrucomicrobiia > Verrucomicrobiales > DEV007 > CACIUL01. The sequence continues at coordinate 6,381 of CALCSP010000823.1, read as the reverse complement.
CCAGGCCAATTAGCAATCATGGGGACATTGGTCCCGGCATTGTTCAGTTGCTTTTTACCACCTGGCACATCCTGGCCATTGCGACGGGAGACAACAGGAATCTTGATTAGTTTTTTTCCCTCAGCACGGATAATAATCTCAGGAGGAGTGCCATTATCGGCCACAAAGATAATAAGGGTCTTCTCACGCAACTTAAGAGCATTGAGTGCAGCAACCACCCGCCCAATAGCCCGGTCCATCTCAGCCACCATCTCCGCATAGTTGTCATAGCGGTCAAAAGGACCATGAGGCACTGGGGGATCCAGATCATCAGTTACCTCGTGGGTAACGGCCATGGAGTAGTAAGCAAGAAAAGGGCGGTCACGATTAGCCTTCATAAATTCTATCAGACTTCGCACGTAAAGATCCGGACCATAATGCCCAAGGGTATCGGTGCGAACCTTGCCATCACGATAAATCATCGGCTCATAGAAGCGGGGGCCTTCATGCCATCCAAAAAGATCCCAGTGATCAAAGCCCAGCCTGCGCGGATGCATGGGGTCATCCTTTAATAGGCAAAGCTGCCACTTACCTGCAATGGCGGTCGCATACCCGGCCTTCTGCAAATAACGGGCAAAAGTATGAGGTTCTTCTTTCTTGGGAAAATCCCCCCAAGTCACCTGACCGTGCCTGAACGGATATTTCCCAGACATCAATGCCAGGCGGGAAGGGTGGCAGACCGGCATGCTGTAGGCATGATGAAACTGCATTCCCGTGCGGGCAAGTTCATCAAGGTGGGGAGTCTGGTAGCTTTCCCCGCCATAGCAGCCAAGCACCTCCTTCCCAACATCATCAGCGAAGATAAAAAGAATATTGGCAGGACTTTCTTTGCCCAGAGCCGATTGAGCCAAGCCAAGCAGCAAAAAAAGGAAAAGGCAGGTGATCGATGAGAGGTAAGTCATGTTAACTCAGGTGTTAAGACGCAAAAAATAGTTTATTTCAATCCGTAGAACTTGCGGGCATTCAGCGCAAAAAGCTTACGCAAAACCGTTTTTCCCTCAGGTGCAAAGAAGTCATGAATAATGGAGAATTGCTCAGCGTAACTTCCGCCGCGATCTGTCACCGGCCAATTGCTTCCATAAATAATCCGGTCTTCTCCAAAGGCCTGATATACCACCTCAAAAATGGGAGCATAGAAAGACACCTTCTTGGGTGCCGGCATCTTACCGGTGCGCTGGAAAATACCGCTCACCTTGCAGTAGACATTTTGATGACGGGCTGCCTTTTTAACCTTCTCGGCCCAGGCAGGATCAGCCTTCTCCCCGGTAATAATCAGACCTGTTACATGATTAATCAGAATCTTTAGATCGGGAATTCTAGAGGCTATCTTGTCCACGTCCTCGAGCGTGAAATTGGCCATCAGTATGTCCAGAACGAGTCCTTTTTTCGATAACAAGGTCAAGTCCCTCCAGACTGCATCTGTAAAGAAATCATCTCCACCAGGCCTGTCACGCATCCGAATTCCGACATATCTGCTATCTTTGGCATACCGCTCAAGCAAATCAGCAAAACCGTCCGTGCCAATCGGTAGACTCCCCACCAACCCAACATAACGCTGTGGATTGTGCTTCACGAGGTCAAGTACCCATTGATTATCCTCCACCCTGCTACTGGCCTCGACAATCACTGTGGAACTAATGCCATTGACTTGACTTACCTCATCGAAATGTTCCGGCAAAACAGCCCGAAAAAGAACCTTGTCCGTCTCTGGAGGCCAGTCTACCCCGGCAGGGCGATGGGCATCGTAAAGATGAATATGGGTGTCGATGACTTCAAGTCCATCGGTCCCGACCTGAGACTTGTTGGTTACGCAGGAGGACAGAATCACAACTGAGGCCAGAAGAACCAGAAAATTAACTTTTTGGGTATTATTCATATTCGTTGGTATTTATATTTTTTCAAAATCAGGCGGGAGGAAATGCTGTTTGGCGTCGAATCAACGTAGGGTAGAAGGACGTGGTAAATTGCCAACAAAGGGAGCTTTCGTTCGTTTCAGTTCCTTGATTGCCATCTGCCGATACTGATCAAGGGTTTTCTTGAAGTCACCTATTAAAGCCAGATTTTTCAGCTCCTGTGGATCTTGCTCAAGGTCATATAACTCCTCGGTTTCACCCTCAATCAGGTTACGCACATACTTGAATCTTCCTCCAGCCAGCATGACATACCACGGAACACCCGGCCCGTGGTAAAGCTTGGGGTCATTAACGTTCGGAATAATGGATGTAGCAGATCCATAGGTTTTTGCCGTGTGCACCAACATTGCCGGTGAAAGACGCTTTGCCTCAGGAATCTCCAGTAACGGGCTTAAATCCTCCCCGTGCATTTCCCATGGTAGCGGCAACCCTGCCTGCGAGAAAAAAGTGGGCGGCAAATCCACACCGCTTACCGGCTCCTTAACCACACGACCAGCAGTCTTTGCGGCTTTTGCCGCTGGCGGGCGAATAATCAGAGGTGCACCTACAGTAGCATGGTATGGGCCAACCTTCGACTTGAACCCATGCTGCCCCCAACCAAAACCTTGATCGGAAGTAAACACGATCAGGGTGTTCTCATCCTGCCCACTCTCTTTTAGTGCCTTCAGCACCTGCCCAACCCCCTCATCAATTGCCATGACACCTTCATGATATTGCTTAATCCAGTCTCGCAACGGCCTGCCGGGAATATCCCTCATAGCAACAGGACCAAGATCCCTGACTTTCTTCTCCACCGGTTCTCCATTTTTGGGCTGCCAATGTTCCATCTTACGGACATATGCAGGTTTACCGGGACGAGGGGGATATACATCTTCAGGTAAAGGCACATTGACTTTCCGGTATTTCCCCTTGTGCCGCTCTGCTGGGGTAAACGGACCGTGTACGGCACCATAACAGAGCCATAAATACCAGGGCTTAACATCATCACGCCCCTTACCCTTAATGAATTCAACCGCCCACTTCGTGTAATTGTCTGTGGTGTAACCTTTGACCAACTGAGGTTTGCCACCGTTAAATTCAGTAAGTTGATCGTGATAATAATTGGGCGAATTATCCACATACTTCGGACGGTTCCAGATGATTTGATAATCCCAGTCTCGTCCGAATCCGCCATCCACGCCCGTATGCCATTTACCAATCTGGGCGGTCACGTAACCATGCTTTCGGAAAACTGCAGGCCAAAAGGGACATTTCTCAGGATCATATAAACTACCTGGATACTTGCCATCCATGCGCATCGATTCCACCCCATGCTGATGATGACCAGTGAGCATCGTAGCACGGGAAGGCATACACCAAGAACCAATATAGGCCCGCGCAAACCGCACCCCGGAAGCTGCTAAAGCATCTATGTGTGGTGTTTCTACAAAGTCAAAAGCATCTTCATAGCAACCGACCGTCCGCGTGGATTGATCATCGGTATAGATAAAAAGAATATTGGGCTTTTTGCCTACGGCATAAAGCACCTGGCAAAGAAAGAATAACAAAAAGAGCAAGAAAACCTGATTCATAATGAATGCTGCATTGTATCCATTGTGGCTGTTTTTCACCAATGATGGAATAAAAATTTATCCACGTTCAGTCCTGCCCACGTAGCTCAAGCTCCACCTCTACATTATCGGAAGGCTTAGTGGAAATACCAGCAGTCGCCCCTGTCTTTGCAGCAACAGCACGAAACTTAAAGAGCTTAACCATAGCACCCACCACCAGCCCGACCTCCAACAAGCCGAGTGAACGACCAGGGCAGAATCGAGGCCCATACCCAAAGCCAAAATGAAGCATATCCTTTGAAGACAGCCCCTTTTTCTCCATAGCCTCCCATCTCTCGGGAGCAAACTGGTTGGCAGGATAACCGGTAACTTGCTCACCCCAGAACTCCTCACAACGGTTTGCATGCCAGATATCGAGCCGAATGTGAGTGCCGGCAGGAATCACCATTGTGCGCCCATCTTTTGTCTCGACCAAGGTATCAACAACAGCTCGACGGGGTAAGAAATAAAGTGCCGGCGTCAGACGCAACGTCTCTTCTAGGACACTGTTGAGATTAGGCGCACCTGTAAAATCATCAGGATCATAGCAATCCATGGTCTTCACCTCCGCAAATACTTTGGATTGCCATTGCGGTGAATGAGAAAGATGAGAAATAGCCCAGTTGGCAAAGGATGTTGTCGCCTCCATTGCGCCAGCCAAAAACACCATGATATTACTCCGCAAGGCAGCATCTGGCGCATCCGAATCAAACTCAGACCAGAGCCCCGATTTATTTTTTCGGCCTGCAAGAGCAATATCGGTCAACACGTTAAATACCTCCCGGTGCTTATTGAGCATGCGGTTCTCTCCTGTAAATAGTCTGGCAAGAGCCTGCGATTTTGGCGCAACGGTATCCCGAACTATATGATCAATGAGATACACCAGTGCCGGGACATGGTGATTACGTAAATCATCATAACCGACATCACCTCCAAAAAAGTTATTTACCAACATCTCCAGCATGATCACCTTGATCTCCAGATCCATTTCAACCCTTACCCTTGATTGACCGGTCTCAAGTTGACGCTGGCGTAAAACATCGAGGCGCCTAGCAACCGTGTTACGAAATGTCTTCTCAAACCCCGAAAACCGGTGCAACTGAAACAGGTTACCCCGACTGAAAGGTTTAGCCACAAGGCTCTTCTGTCGTCGCCAGATGCTACCGTTTGAATAAAGCAGGGAATCCTCACCTGTTGCGCGGGCAATACCAGCAGTTGGGCTGGTATCACGATCAAACTGGCCGGACTTATCCCCTGTCATCGCCTGAATCGCCCTGATCATACCTGGATCTCGAGTGACAAGCACAGGCGAGATCCCGCCCGCGTAAAGATAGCGGTTATGCTTTCCCCAGCCATCTTCATGCTCGCCTCCGATATAGAACGCCTCAAAGATCTTCAAGGGCTCCTTATAGTTCCATGGAAGAGGCACCGGCAACGTGGGGCGCTCCCTGCCAAGTAGACAAACTCTGCTTGGGGGACAATTACCACCAAAGGGGTTTTTGCCCCGTAATTGCCGGGAAAAGTTTCGTAACCATGGAAAGGGTTGCATAAGAGAGAATCGGCAGTTTGCCGTCAGGTGAAAGGGTCATAAAATATTAACACCCGAATTGTCTGGCAGCCTTTGAATTTCGAAGTTATTTTTAGAGAGACACCGTACAACAATCATGGGCATCGCTAAAAAAACATCACTTTTTCTTTTTCTGTCTCTCACCAGCTCCTTTGGTCAGGTCCAACTTCCACCACTGGAAAAATCGATCGAGGATCCATCCACGGGCCTCAACGTACAACCCGGATTTGAGGTCGACCTTGTCTACAAAGTCAACAAGGGAAAATACGGTTCATGGATTGCCATGGCCTTTGACCAAAAGGGCCGCCTAACGGTTTCCGATCAGGGAGGCGCTGGCACTTTTTCCATTGAAATTCCTCAACCCGGGCAACCCTTGGACGAGAGCAAAATCAAAAAGCTCAACGTAAAGTCATCCCAGTGGGGGATGCTTTATGCCTTCGACCATCTCTATATGATGGGCAACAAGACCTTAACACGAGCAAAAGTCCTGCCCGATGGCAATCTGGGACCTGCTGAGGTCATCGCCCCAATGAACGGTGGCGGGGAGCACGGTCCTCACTCAATTATCGTCTCTCCCGATGGCAAGAACCTCTATGTTATCGCAGGCAACTACACCCATTTGCCTGATTACCAGAAGACTCGTATTCGAGACAACTGGAAAGATGATTACCTTTTGCAGAACTACGCCTATGGTCACAATGGCAACGGCAAGGCGCCAGGCGGGTGGGTCCTGAAGGTCAGCCCTGACGGCAAACAACGGGAAGTAATGAATATGGGTTACCGCAACCCCGTGGACTTCGCTCTGAACCGGGACGGCGAGCTTTTCGTCTACGATGCCGACATGGAATGGGATATCGGAGCACCATGGTATCGTCCTACCCGTATCAACCATGGAGTCTCAGGTGGCGAAAACGGCTGGCGTGCCACCTCCAAGAAGTGGCGTAAATATTTTCCCGATACCGTAGGCTCAGTCATCGACATCGGCCCGGGTTGCCCCACCGGCGTTATTGCGGGAACCAAGACCAAGTTTCCCACCCATTACCGTGACGCCCTCTTTATCTGCGACTGGACTTTCGCAACCATGTATTCCATTCACCTCAAACCCCATGGATCTTCCTACAAGGCGGAAAAACGTGAATTTATCTCCAATACGAAGGGCTCTCTTGCATTGACCGATGTAGATGTTGGCCCTGATGGAAATATGTATTTCTGTGTAGGAGGCAGGGGCGGTCAATCTTATCTGTACCGGGTTTCTTACACAGGCTCTGCACCT
>CALCSP010000822.1 GCA_937893785.1 uncultured Verrucomicrobiales bacterium | reverse complement strand
TTTGGGCCGCTTTTGTCTTGGTTGTGTCACGCTCCTGTTCAATGGCTTTGATGCGTAATCTTAGTAATGCCCTTTGAGCATCTTCAAGCTGCATTTCCGCGAAGCGGTCCTCAAGAATTTCTCTAATGGCCTGCTCTTTTTCAGCAGCTAGTGAGGCAAGGTAGGCGTTGACGACATTTAAACGGGTTGACTCTGGTGGAGAATCCCAGATTTCCAGCATGAGGTCTGCACCTGGAATATCCTTGATGAGGGGCAGATATTCTTGCCGGTTTTCCTGCATCCATCTTCTGGTTTCATCATGAGTGAGTGCCAAGCGAATCAGGATTCTCGTATCAGCATCCTCTACGGTCAATGTGTTGTCAGAATAATTGGCGCTAGGCGTTTTATTTTCTGGTGAGTGCTGCCCCTTGCCTGCGGCATTGGCAACACGGGTTCGAAAATCCGCTGCGGCAATTCCCAGTCGCGTTGCGACTTCATTGATCATTGCTTCGCGTGCTACGGAGTCACCAATGACGGAAATTGATGGGGCTAGTTCATTGGCAAAGCTCACGCGATCGCGAGGAGTGTTGATGTCGAGTGATTGATGAAGGTGATCGATCTGGAAGTGATAAAAAGGGGGGGCGTCATCAATGAGTTGCTGAAAAACTGGAGCGCCTTTTGTGCTGATTAGTGAGTCGGGGTCTTCTCCTGCAGGAAGTTGTACAGCTTTAACAAATATACCGCTTGCTGAGAGTGACATGTAGGCACGAACGGAAGCTTTGTAGCCGGCACTATCAGAGTCAAAACAAAGTAAGGCTTCTGCGCGCTCGCCGGCATGACGCCTGAGGGTTCGGGAATGGTGTTCGGTAAATGCAGTGCCCAGTGGTGCAACGGCATTTTGAATGCCGTTCTCATAGCATCGGATCATGTCCAGTTGGCCTTCGCAAATGATGACTGATTCAGACTTTGCAATCGCACGTTTGCTTTTATCAAGGCCAAAGAAGATTCTGCTTTTGCTGAAAAGCTCTGTTTCAGGAGAGTTTACATATTTTGCAGTCTTTGCCTCCGGGTCAGTAATCCGTCCGCTGAAGGCGACAGTGTCCCCGAAATCATTGTTGAGAGGAAACATCACCCGATCGCGAAATCGAGTGTATAATCCGCGTGATGGGTCGTTTTCTTCACGCAGTGACATCAGTCCGCTCGCGGCCATCAGTTTTCCGCTATACTGGTTTTCTCTTGCCCATTGCGCGAAAAGGTTACCGTTGGCGGGGGCAAAGCCAATGTTCCAGCGTTTGGCAATATCGGCACCCAGTCCCCGATCCTTAAGATATTGTCGCGCTTTTTCTGCGTCAGGCTTGTCAGCCTTCATTAAATATTGGTGAAACCAATCGGCTGACTGCTGGTGTAATTCGAGGAGTCGTGCGCGCTGCTTTGCTTGCTCGCGTGCGCGAGGGTCATTCTCGCTTTCGATGATGGTTATAGATGCGCGGTCGGCAAGGCGTCTGATTGCTGAAGGATAGTCGAGATTCTCGTATTCCATGACAAAGCCGATTGCGCTTCCTTTAGCACCACAGCCAAAGCAATAATAAGCCTGTCTTGAGGAGCTAACCTTGAAGGATGGTGATTTTTCAGAATGGTTTAACCTTGAAGCGTTTGATACATTTGGAACTTTGCTATCTGTAGCTGCTACATACAAAGACATGCTAGAAACTATGCCAATAGAACAATATACGTCTTTGGATTATACAGACGCTATGGCTATACCTAGCGATGAAAAAGTCAATAAAGACGACAAGATACAGGAGATA
>CALCSP010000821.1 GCA_937893785.1 uncultured Verrucomicrobiales bacterium | reverse complement strand
CTCTGATCGGCATCAAGGACAGCCAGCATCTGCTCATCAGAGACAAAGTTACTCTCAACACCCGCGGATGCAGCAACCGCTTCAGAAGAGAGCGCCCGATCATAAAACTGAGCGCGCAGAATCCGACCGGCAAGCATTCGGGATTTGCTCGCCGAAGTGCCGTGTCGCATTCCAAAAATCATGTGCGCTCCCCCCTTCTTGAAATTTGCCACCGAGGCCTTGTAGACCTGATCATACTCCACCCCGTTGCGGTAGCGAATAATGCGTCCATCCGAATGGTAGACAATGGCTACATGCACCGGCTTCTTGTCCGCCTCCGATTCCGCCGGCCCGCCATGGACCTGACTGCGCTTAAAGGTCTCGCTCCCCGACATCCAGGCACGGGGACTGCGCTCGCCATAAACGATCGCGTTGAAGTTGTTACCATCACTGGTCTGTAGTCCAATCACGCCGCCACCACGCTGATCCAACCCCTTAAGCACCACCCATGCCTCGAGAGTCTTCTCCGTGATATCCTTGTCAATGGAAGCCGTCCTGACGAAGGCATCATTGCCGTTGAGTACCAGCGCACCATTCTCGACGCGAGCCCCACCTGAGGCCTCACCGTGAAGCTTGCCAACGCTGTCTCGCAGGTCACCTTCAAATTCCCAATTTGCATAGGGCTTAGGCACCTGAGGTTGCGCCTTTTCAGGAGCTGCCTTGCGCGATTCGAGCACTTTCTTTCGCGCTTGCTTATCAATGACAGCAAGTTTTTCCTCAGTTGCTTTCAGCGACTTCTGAGCAGTAGCAAGTTTATCGGCATCGACGATAACCTGCACCTGTTGCTCACCATGGTAGACGCCACCCAGAGCCGAAGTCAGGCGATAATATTCCTTCTGGCTAATCGGGTCATACTTGTGGTCATGACAACGCGCGCAATTAACCGTCAACCCGAAAAAGGCCTGTCCCACAGCCCCGGTTATCTCCTCAAGCTCATCCTGCCGTGCCGTCTTCTTCATAAACTCGCTACCGCCTACCGTCGTGTTGTGGAGTCCGGCGGCGAGAAAAGCGACTGCTGACTTGCCTTCCACACCGGGCTTGAGCAGGTCACCGGCAATCTGCATGCGGACAAACTCATCATAAGGCATGTCATCATTAAGAGCCTTGATCACCCAGTCACGGAACGGCCACAGATTATTGCGCGGGTTATTGCGCTCAAAGCCGTCACTTTCACCAAAGCGGGCAATATCCAGCCAGTGCCTGCCCCAGCGCTCGCCGTAATGCGAGGAGGCCAGCAACCTGTTGACCATCGCAAGATACGCGGCATCAGAGGGATCCTTCTCAAAGGCGAGAACTTCCTCCGCAGAGGGTGGCATGCCGATCAAGTCAAAGTAAAGGCGGCGCACCTGAGCTCGCGGCGCGGCTCGGGGTGAAGGCGAGAGCTTCTCATGCTTGAGCCTAGTCAGGATGAAGGAATCAATTTCATTGGATACCCAGTCCGAGTCACCGGTTGCCGGGGGGGCATGGTTTTCGATCGGTTGCAGCGACCACCAGTTGCGCCCTGCCCTCTCTTCGGTTCCCTCCATCTGACGCTTAACCCACTTTTGGTCGGACTTGGAAACCTTGGTCAGATCCAGAGCAAATCCCTGACGGTCGGCATCGCGCATGAGCATGAGCTTGCCACCCTTGAGGTCTACAAACTCCGCTTCCACCTTGCGTCCGTCCACCGAGGTCCAAGTGCGCGCTTCCACCACGTGGTCAGCAACAGCAATGGAAAAAACAAGCGCAACGAAGATGGCAGGAGAAAGGATATTTCGACTTGGCTTCAACACGAAAAAACTTGCTGGTTTGATGAATAGTTAAGCCATTTTAACCTTGAGAGATGACCGCGTAAAGCCTTGAAGGCAAGAAGTCATGCCGTTTGCCTCTGGCTTACCCTCACTTCTCTGGAAACACTCATTTTCCCTGCTCTGTTAAGCGGTTTGCCCACCAGCGACACTCCTTCAATCTGCCCCCCTCCATCCCGACCTCTACCCCTGCCGATAAGAGCCTCCGCCGATACGGGCGGCAGGCTAGCCGGCTAAAAGATCCTCATTTTCCCCGGCAATACTTAACCCGCAAATTACGGAGAAAAGGGCGGCAAT
>CALCSP010000820.1 GCA_937893785.1 uncultured Verrucomicrobiales bacterium | reverse complement strand
TTTGAAGAGCATCAGGAAAAGCCAAGTCCAGATCGACCAGTGAGCTTTCCCCAAACGCTTTCCGGGAAGGGCATCAAGGGAAGCAAAAGTGGTCTCTCCCGTCATGATCGCCCGCTTACCGAACTCGAGTTGCACAGCGACTTTCACCAGACAACTGACAAGAATGACCCACATAACAGCAAAACCGGCTTTGGCACCCAATGTCGTTGTCGCAACGAGTTCACCCGATCCGACGATGGAGGCAGAAAGAATAAATCCCGGTCCTAGGTATTTGACACTGTTTCGCAACCGGCGTGGAGGCTCAACAACGCTTGAATTATCTAGTGTGTATGGGTCGGCGGCAGGCATTAAATAAGGTTTCACTGCCACATTGACTGCAAGTATGAAGAAACAAAAGAAAAACCCTACAATAAAAGCCAACTTGCGATCACAACTGCAGGATAGCAGCAAGGGAATTCTTAAAAGATAACTCGACTCAGCTCTCTTCCAGCATGCTTTTCATCCGCTCAAAATAATCCAACGCCTGATCTTCTTCCACGGGTTGGTCGGCGAGTTCATCATAGGAAAACACTTCCAAGTAGGTGGAGTCCAGTTCATCAAGGAAGCTACTAGGCATACATGGAACCGGTTCTCCATAGCGCACTCGATTTGCGCAGAAGCTCATTGTTAGGCGCTTCATAGCCCGAGTAATTCCGACATAAAACAGGCGTCTTTCCTCATCACGCGTCCCTTCTTCAAGAGATCGCTTGTGGGGCAGTATCCCCTCCTCCATACCCACAAGGTAGACAAATGGGAATTCAAGTCCCTTGGCAGCGTGCAGGGTAATGAGGCTTACGCCATTCTGACTCTCAATGTCATCCTCCTCACGGTCCTGCTGCAAAGCGATATCGTCGAGAAACTTCTGCAGAGAATTGCGTCCTTGCCTTCCCTCGTAATCACGCAAAAAACAAATGAACTCAGTTACATTAGCCGTTCGTTGCTCCCTCTCGGCATCCGTCTTGCAGTTACGCCTCAGATAATCCACAAAGTCCATCTCAGTAACCATTTGCTCAAAAAACATACCATAGCGGACTCGCTCACCACACATTTTCTCACGGTATTCTTCAATCAACGTCACAAACCTAGCAAGCGCTGCACGAGACTTGCGGGGAAGCATTTGCTGAAATTCCCCATCTCCCATTATCTCAAAAACACTTTTCCCTGATTCACGGCTTTTTTCAGTAGCAAGTGAAACCGTTGTTGCCCCCAGTCCGCGCGCAGGGTTATTTACAATCCTCAAGAGGTTAATATCATCATCAGGATTGACAATCACCTGGAGATAAGCCAGCAAATCCTTAACTTCCCGCCGGTCATAAAATGACTGTCCACCAATCACTCTATAGGGAATTTTATATTCGCGTAACCTCATTTCGTAAAGGCGTGACTGATTATTGGTTCGAAAAAGGACAGCAAAGTCATCATAACTGCGCTTTTCGGTGACATGAGACTCTATCATCTCATCAACAACAAACTGAACCTCCTGCTCTTCATCACTCATCGCAATGACCCTGACATTATCCCTCCCCTTCT
>CALCSP010000819.1 GCA_937893785.1 uncultured Verrucomicrobiales bacterium | reverse complement strand
GATTTTTTGGTTTAATTTCTTTCCTGCTATTTCCAGTAATTCGTGCAGTGCCTTAGCAGAAATGGTGTTTGCCCCAAATGAGGCACAGGTGTCAAGTACGCCACGATCACGCGAGGCCACAGTCAGTGGACGTCGTTGAGCGTATTTTCCAGCAAGTCGCTCAATGATTTGGTCGGCAGTGGTGCCGGTTGGCGAGTAGAAGACCTGTATTCCTCCTTCTGCATGTTCGGGGGTTGCTGTCTTTCCTTTTCCGTCAAAAACCAGAACAACCTGTTCATCAGTTATGTCCTGATACGAGGTCATACGGTGAATTAACTCATTCCTTGCCGCACGAGTACTGTTTTCATGGATTTCCCTGAGCTCCTCCCAGGCAAAAATCATGCTATGGCCGTCAACAATCAGGTAGCGCGGTAATGCGTCCGTCGTGCTGGCCATGACATTGTGAGGCAATGGTTTTTAACCATCACCATCTTCAGCTTTCTTAGCAGGAGCTTTCTTTGTCGCGGCCTTCTTTGTTGCAGCTTTCTTTGCCGCAGCTTTTTTGGCAGGAGCCTTCTTTGTTGCGGCTTTCTTTGCCGCAGCTTTTTTGGCAGGAGCCTTCTTTGCTACACTTTCTTCAGCCTCATTTGTTTTGGCTGTATCTTTTTTGACCGTCGACTTGGCAAGTTTTTTCTTTGCCATCATCTCCTCACGCTTGCGTTTAAGGTAAGCTTTGCGTCGAACGCGTTTAATCAGTTTGTTGTATTGTTTGCCCATTTTTGTGTGCCATCCGCCGGGTTTGAGTGATAACGGATACTTTAATCTGTATTTGTTCCTTAACGAACAGGTGCGCAAGGATCAAGTGGAAATAGCGATTGAGGATATGGATATTATTGCAAAAAAAGGTTGATTTGAACGTCCTTTTGTTCAAGATGCCCATATCCGCAACGGGCGTGAGTCACGGTTTATACCTGTGGACTCAAGGTGTCGGCAGTTCCTTCAACAAAGGAATATTCTGCAAAAGGATATGCCTCCACACGTCCGTTAAACCCGGAAAACGGCTCCTGATTGATTTCTAATGTTCTCTTTTGGTGAGCTTTTACCGGCCGCGGCGCACAATTGCAGCCGAAACTTGGTTTGCTTAATTTGGGTTCATTCCTGAAGGAAAAACCGGGTTTATTCCAGAGCTTGACGGCTCAGCTGTCAGAATACTGGAAAGGGTGATTTTGTGCGTCCCGGCAAGCAACTGATACTCCCTTTATTATTTCTAACGCTATTTCCGAATTAACCGGAATCCAATCCTATGGCCGGACACAACAAGTGGTCCAAGGTAAAGCACATTAAAGGTGCTGCCGATGCAAAGCGTAGCAAGCTTTTCAGCAAGCTTGCCAAGGAAATTACTGTGGCTGCCCGTGATGGTGGAGGTGATCCCGACCTTAATGCCCGTTTGCGGCAGGCGGTAACCAATGCCAAGAAACAAAGCCTGCCGGGAGATACAATTGACCGCGCAATTAAAAAGGGTACTGGGGAAATAGAGGGTGTTGCTTATGAGGAGGCATGTTATGAAGGTTTTGGTGCCGGGGGGGTTGCAATTATCGTCGAAGTGATCACTGACAATACCAATAGGGTGTTCGCTGACCTGCGAACGATCTTTAACAAGAACAACGGTAGCATTGGTAATTCTGGGAGTGTTTCCTATCTGTTTGAAAGGAAGGGGGAAATCAAGTTGCCGAATAATGTGGATGATGAGGAATCATTGCTGGAAAAGGCAATGAATGCCGGTGCCTTGGACATGGCAAGCGACAGTGAGGGACACGTGGTGATTACCCTGCATGATCAGCTTGGCGAGGTAGCTTCTTCTCTTTCGCAGGCAGGGGTAGAAGTTGAATCTCAACAACTCATTTATATGCCGCAAAATGTGCAGGAAATCACCGATGTTGCCGTTGCCCGTCAGGTAATGAGGTTGTTTTCCGCTCTGGAAGATTACGATGATACCCAGAACGTCTTCGCCAATTTTGACATTGCTGATGAGCTTATGGAGCAGATTGAACTTTGATAACTGCTTATCTATTACCTTGAACAAATTATTTACGATTGATTCCCAGTATGAGTGATACGAAATCCGAAGAGACGGTTAAAAAGAAAAAAAAGCCGGTGGTCTCCAAGGAAAATAACGGCGATGAGGAGAATGATGCTGATAAGCCTGCCAAAGATGTCAGGGCTCGAAAGAGTCGGGGGCGGCGTAATGGCAAAAGTAGGGATAATCAGAAAAAGGCACCCAAAAAGACCAATTTCAAGGACGAGCCTCTAGGGCCGCCTACCGAGCAGGAAGGTATCCTTGAGATTTCAGGCAAAGGTTTCGGATTTCTAAGGGAGCCGACAAATAATTTTCGGCAGACTCCTGAAGATGTATTCGTGACTCCCGAGACTGTCCGTAACTTTGGACTTCGTGACGGGTTATGGGTTAGAGCCGAAACCCGAATGGGAGGGCGTGGGCCGCAATTAACCAAGATTCTGGACATCAATGGTCGTGACCCTGAATTGGTCAGGACACTTCCGTGGTTTGAGGAGCTCAAGGCAATTAATCCTGATCGGCGAATGCAGCTCGAGACGGAGGAGGATCGTATGACGACGCGTATTATTGATTTGATTGCGCCGATTGGACGCGGTCAGCGGGGCTTGATTGTGTCGCCTCCCCGTTCAGGAAAAACCACGATACTTCAGCATATGGCTGAGGCTGTCATCAAGAACCACTCTGGGGTAAAGGTAATGGTTCTACTCGTGGACGAGAGGCCGGAGGAAGTCACCGAATTGCGCAGGGCATTACCGGAAGCAGAAATCTATGCGAGTTCAAACGACATGGAAGTCAAGATGCATTGCCGAATTGCACAGATGGCCGTGGAGCGCGCAAAACGCCTCGTAGAGGCAGGGGATGATGTTTTTATGTTAATGGATT
>CALCSP010000818.1 GCA_937893785.1 uncultured Verrucomicrobiales bacterium | reverse complement strand
TCGTGTGACCGTAGTTAAGGTGAGCACGTGTTCCAGTGGTTTCCTTTTCATCTTCTTCAACAATGCGTCCCTTGATGGCCACATTCCTGGCGATTATGCCAACGAGGTTATCTCTGCCATTAATGCTCATTATGTCCTCCAGCATGGAAGCGTCACGAATCGCAGCATGTTTGATGACTTCTGCAAATCCCTCATTAAATTCACGATCGGGGAGTGACTTCAGTGTTGCGGTGTCAGCAATAACTAGTCTGGGTTGGTGGAAACTGCCTATGAGGTTCTTACCTTCAGGTGTATTCACTCCTGTTTTTCCTCCTACGGAACTGTCAACCTGAGCAACAATTGTTGTGGGTATCTGAACGAATGGTATTCCTCGATAAAAAATTGCGGCAGCAAAACCTGCTAGGTCACCAATGACACCTCCACCAAGGGCAATGACAAAGCTGTGACGGTCATGGCCGTCGGCAATCATCTGGCGGCAAATTTTTTCAGCGCATGTCATCGACTTGCTTGCCTCGCCGGCGTCAATGTTTACCGGGAAGGGGTGGATTCCTTCTTTGCGGAGTGAATGGCAAAGAGTTTCACTGTAAAGCGGGGCTACGTTGCTGTCTGATATAACAGCGCATCGTTGGCCCAGATTGAGCGAGGCGATGTGTTCCCCACAGGACGGGAGGATGCCGTTTCCTATGATGATATCGTATTCCCGTCCGGGTAACTCTACGCTTACTGTGATTGTTTCTTCAGGCATGTCCCAGTTGCGGGTAAAGGCATAGGATTTGCTTCACGGCTAAATCTGTATCCTGACCATCCCTTAGGCAAACCATTTGAAAGGCTTCTTCCCTTTTAAACCAGGTAAGTTGCCGTTTGGCGTAGCGCCTACTTGCTTGACTAATTGCGTCAATGCATTGCTCACGTGTGATTTCACCTTCAATGTATGCCCTAGTTTCACGAATTCCGATCGCCTTGGCGGCAGTTGTGGACAACGTTTCTGGTAGCATGCGGATTTCCTCAACCAGTCCTTCGTCAAACATGGCGCGAGCCCTGTCGTTGATGCGCGTGTAAAGCTCATTTCGTTGTCTGCTTATAAAGATACCGTCAATGTCAGGAGAGTTATTTTGCCACCCCTTCTTTATTTCAGAAGCTGGCCGACCCGTGAGGATGCTGATTTCCAATGCCCTCGTTACATACCGACGGTTGAGAGGGTCCAGGGTGGCTGCAGATTCAGGGTCAAGTTTCTTTAATTTCTGAACTAGTTGCTCGGGGCTGAGTTGCTCGAGCTCTTGACGAAGCTGACGGTCGGCACCAGGCAGATCGGCCAAGCCATGCGTTAGACTTTTCATGTAAAGGCCGCTTCCTCCAACAACCACTG
>CALCSP010000817.1 GCA_937893785.1 uncultured Verrucomicrobiales bacterium | reverse complement strand
TGTTCCAGCTCCTGTTTTGCGGCTTCCACTTCATTGAATGAAGCCTGCACTTCGCGCGGCGCGTTGACGCTCTTGAGCTGGATCAGGTCGATGCCTAGACCCATTTCATACTTATTGACGAGTTCCTGCAACTTGATCTTGGCCTCGATCTCGATTTCCTGACGGCCAAAGGTGATCACCTCATCAACACTCCTGTCCCCGACCACCTCGCGCATGATGGACTCGGAGGAGTCACGCAGCGTTTCGTCCGGGTTGCGAACCTTGAAGAGAAAGTTGATTGGATCCTCGATGTGGTATTGCACCACCCACTCGACAAGGGCCACGTTGCTATCACCGGTGACCATTGATTTTTCGGATTCTTGGCCGCGACTATTTTTGGAAGATTGGTAAGGATTGGTAGCGCCTGCGGTAGCAAAGCCAAATTCCTGCTTGAGTTTGCGCTTTACCGGAACTTCCTCGACCTGGTCGATAAAGAAGGGCAGCTTCATCCTCAGGCCGGGATCGCTCGTCGATGAGTATTCCCCGAAGCGCATCACGACACCGACGGACTCGGCGGGAATCGTGTAGATGGAGGTGAGGATGCCGACAATTGCCACCAAGGCAAGGAAGATAACCTTAAACAGGCCCCAGTTGAGATCTGGGAGCTTTGGCAGGGCCTCCTTGAGGCGTTGAAGATCATCGCTATCCATCTGGAATGTAATCCGAACTAGCGTGACCCTAGCATTGCATAGTGGGCTTCGCGATTAAAATCTATGCCCTGTCTGTTTAAGCAATTCGATGAGTATTGGGGGGTTATCTGTGATGATGCCATCCACGCCAAAGCCGATCAACCTGAGCATGTCTTTCCTGTTGTTGCAGGTCCAGGGTATGACTTTCATCCCGAGCGCGTGTGCTTTCCGGATCCGGGCGGCATCCAGTTGCTTATATTCAGGAGACCAGTAATCGGCTTGGGCTGCCACGGCTGCTTCAATGGATTGCGTGAGTGCGGATGTCCTGATGAGCTTCGAGAGATGCTTTACCTTCACGATAGAGGCCATCTTGAAGGACTGAATGGTTGTCCTTTCTTCCAGCCCATGCTTCCTGATGAGTGCCACAAGCTTGTTCTCATAGCCTTCCTGCTTGGTCTCGATATTCAATCGGATGCGCTTTGCCCTTTTCCGATTTGTAGGCGGGGGTGACATTTTGTTTGGGTAGGTTTTCAGGAACAGAAAGAACTCCTCCAATGTTGGGATAGTCGCTGGTTTTCCATCCCGGCTGGCAATGACGTATTGCTTGATTTCACTCAGGGTGTGATTGCTGATCCGGTAGCCGTAGGTTTGCGGCGGTTTTTTGACCGCTTTTTCTAAAACGCCGGAGTCATGAATAATGATGATTTCTCCTTCCTTGGTGATATGGGTGTCGAGTTCCAGAGTAGTCACTCCGAGGTCCATGGCTTTCTTAAATGCGGGGAGAATGTTGCCGGGAGGATCAAGGGTTTTGCCTCCTCGGTGGGCCTGCAGGTCGAAATTGGGTTTATCCGCTCCCGGCAGTGACCCAACGGCACCTAAAAGAACGAGAATGAGAATGGAACGCAGCATTTTTTAGCGCCTTCACTTTTTCTTTTTCTTGTCGGAGGCCGCTTTGCGCAGCGTCTCAAAGACATCATCATAGCTCCCGCCTGCAATGGAGTTGCCGCCGGTAAAAAATTCCCCGTAAGGGCGCTGAGGAAACTTACCAAGCTCGCCTACTAACAAGTCCTGCATATGTTTGAGGGTTTTGGCATGGCGCCTGAGGGAGGCGAGGTTTTTTTGTTCATCAGGATCGCCCTTGAGCTCATAGAGCTGGTCACCGGTGTAGGCGTGGGGGTGAGTGGCAATGGAGCGGGAGACCCCACCGCTCAGACCGGTCATGGACTTAATATGGCGCCGGCTGTTGTCGCGCACGCCTTCTACCTGCTCCCTTGTATAACGAAGAGAGATATAGCTGTGGTCTCTGGTCTTGATCGACCGGGCTGCCCCTATTTCATGGTAGACATACTCGCGGACCGGGGCATCCGGTTTTTGGAAAAGTGGCCGGAGGCTTACTCCATCAATGTGGTAGCCATCAGGAGTAGTTGATTGCGCAAGCTCAAGCCAGGTGGGCACAAAATCGGTATTCTGGATTAGCTGGTCACTACGCACGCCGGCTTTCATGCCTCTTGGCCAGCGCATGATGCACGGCACCTCGGTTCCCTTTGCCTTAAATAGGGATCCCTTGTTGCCTGACCCGTGGTCAGCGATAAAAAGCACTAGGGTATTGTCACTGATCTTGAGCTCCTCCAACTTGTCGAGCAGCACCCCGAGCGAGTCATCCATCCAAAGGTAGCCGGCCTCATTGGAGCTGAGCCCGGCTTTCTCGATGCGCTCCATGACCGTGGAGCGTGCCGGCAACGCTTCCAGGTTTTTGTCAATGATACCCTCGCCTGTGACCTTCGGCTGGGAGAGCGACTTGTACCATGAACCATTCGGGCCGTGGAGCAGGGTGGTGCAGTAGTGCAGGTAAAAAGGCTGATCCTTGTGTTCCTGGATAAATTCCAGTGCGGCGGCCGCGGTCCATTCTGGGTTGTGACTTTGGAAGGGGGCCTTGGTGTTGTCCCAGTAGATATTCTTGGCCCAGGTAAAACCATAATCCCGGATTACCTTGCGGAACTTTTTCTCGTTCTCAAATTGTTGCCCATTGAGTTCCTTGCTCAACGGCACGTTTTTTTGCACATCATGCAGTCCGTATTTCGCGCGGAACGCGGGGTCACTCAGTGATGGACCCACGTGAAACTTGCCGACAAAACCTGTGGCGTAGCCCTTTGCGGCCAATGCGGCTCCGACATTCATGTTGTCGGGTTCCAGTGCCACATTGAAAGCCGGTAATGCCTGTTGGCCGGGTGGAAACAAATCGCGGTATTCCTTGTCGTAGGAGGATCCGGCATAACGGCCGGTCAGAAAGGTGTAGCGTGAAGGTGTGCACACAGTGCTGGTCACATGCGCGTTGTCGAATGTAATGCCCTCTCTTGCCAGGCGTTCCAGATTGGGAGTGAGCACCTTGCCGCCGTAGACACTGGTTTCCTCCTTGTCATAGTCATCCACCAGAAAGACGATAATATTTGGGCGCGGGTCCCGGGAAAACCCGGCGGTTAAGGCCAGCATCATGGCCATGCTGGATAGAAGAAGGCGCATGGAAGAGTTTTTGTTAAGCTTGTGCCTTCTTTAGACCTGAATTTCGCTGACGGTTCCGGTGCTGTCAGCATATCGGTCGCGCTTAATGCCAAGTGCACGTAGCTGGGTGAGCCACAGGTTGGCCAATGGGGTTCCCCTCGGGCAGTGGATGTGGGCACCTTGTCTGAGATTTGCGCTTCCGCCTCCTGCGACGACCAGCGGCAGATCATTATACTGGTGGGTCGTGCCATCACCCATCCCTGCTCCGAGTGTAAAGATGGTGTTGTCTAGCAGCGTGGTGCCATTGGCTTCCTCCACCTGGTCCATTCGCTCAAGTAGCCGGGCAAAGGCGGCAACGTGGAAGCGGTCCAGCTTTAGCAGCTGCTCCATGTGGTTGCCGATGGAATGGGTCATGGCGTGGTGACTGTAGGGCTTATCCAGAATACCTTCCCAGTTTGTCGCGGTTGTCCAGCGCTCAGGACCCAGCATAAATGTGCCGACATTGGTCAGGCCGTTCTGCAGAGCGATTACCAGAAGGTCTCCCATTAGGTGAATATACTCGTTGCGCGGAAGGTGCTCGGCAGGCCTCTCGATCCTTGCTGCGGCCAGCTCGGATTTCATTTTGTCAATGCGCTCCATCCTTGTCTCCACTGTCCGGATTGATTCCAGGTATTCCCCAAATTTTTGACGGTCTTGGCTGCCAAGTCGCTTTTGTAGCTGGCGGGCATTGCTTAGTGCAAGATCGGTGATGTTGCGCAGGCGTGTGTGCGATCGGGTTCCAAAAAGCCGGTCGTAAACCTTGCGCGGGTTTCTCATAGAGGGCGCGACGTGACCCGTGCCATACCAAGACATATTATCGAAGTAGATCGATTCGATGTTGTCTTTGTGATCATTGCAACTGAGCTCAAGTGTTGAATACGGAGTGGTCTGGCCAATGCTGTCGGCTGCAATGTGGTCAAGAGTACGGGTCAAGGGATAGGCGGAGTTCTTGACTTCGTATGGAGCAACGCTGGTCAGGAAACAGGAAGCGCACTGGGCGTGGGAATCCGTGCCATGCTGGAAGGTGCGATCCATGCCGGTAATCAGTGTGACTTTACCGCGCATCTTTTCCAGTGGGGCTAATGTCGGCGTGAGTGTCAGGGGGTGCCGGCCGGCCGGCACCGTCTTGCCCTCAAAGCGCCAGACATTGTTCTGGCCGGCGAAGTTCGGCAGGGCCCGGTCACCCTCGCCGGGAAAGAAACCGCGGCGTGTGATGCCGTTGGGCAGGTAGAAGAAGGCCAGCCGTTGGGCCGGGATGCGGCGTCGAATGCGTCGGTATGCTTTTTGAGGGTGTGTGTCGGTTGCATGGGTGATTGTTTCGAACTGCATACTCAATGGCATCGCATATCCTAGTCTAGAGTATGGTAGCCGAGTGGCCACTCCGTCGTCGCAGAGTATGGTAGCCGTC
>CALCSP010000816.1 GCA_937893785.1 uncultured Verrucomicrobiales bacterium | reverse complement strand
GCTTCGCTTGCAAGAGGCCGTCTGGGAAATCTTTCGATAGAGCCCGACGAACATCCAAAGGGCTGTGATAGAAGCACCATACGGCGCGTAACCTTTGAGTGCTTCAAAAGTGGGGTAAGAAACCTTGCCGATATCCATCTTCATCCCATGAACAATTTCTATCAGCAGGTCTGGATCAATACTGTATTTGTGGCAAATACGCGACATTTCAGACTGAACCGGGTCAGGGCTTGTGAAGCCTTCTTTTAACCCGGCTTCCCAGGCATCAAGTTCCTTGAACCGTTTTGCATCGGGAATATCAGCATCATCAGCAATATCATCAACCACTCGACAGAATGCATAAAAAGCAATCATGTCTCTGCGGCGCTCCCTCGGCAAACAAGAAAACGCAAGAGTCAGGTTTGACTTAGCCCGCGAAGTAATTCGCGCAGGATCCGCTTTTTGGGAATGAATGTTCACGAGTTTTTTTAACCCATACATCAAGCTTATCGAAGCAGGCAATCGTGCATCACAACGCGTTTAAGCTAATCATTTGAAATCTAGGGAATATTTCCCCAGTGTTCAAAGGGCCAATAAACCATCAGTGCAGGTCCCACAAGATTGGACTCAGGAACAGAGCCCCACATACGGCTATCTGAACTATTATAGCTGTTGTCCCCAAGCGCCATATATCTTCCATCTCGCAAGAGATAAGTGCGTTGACTGTTCCCTGAACCTGCAGACCACTCATCAGTTTTACTCGGCGGCGTAAAACCATACCCCCTGTATCCCATCTCCTTTCCCTCCCATACACGCCGAATAAACTCCTCAGATGCCGGTTTCCCGTCCAGATAAAGTGCAGGATCTCCATACCTAATTGAAAGCTCGTCACCCGGCACACCGGTCAAGCGCTTGATGTAATGTTGCGACCCCTGAGCGGGATTATCCAGTGGGATGCCGGTAATCCCTCCGGTATTAAATACAAAAACCTCCCCCCTTTTGGGCTTGCGAAAATGATAAGAAAACTTGTTTACCAGAACCTGATCACCGGTATCCACATAACCGCGAACCCTTAGGTCTTCATTGATTTTACTGTGCGCCCCAACCCTTGAGCTCATGCCCCCCGTTCCATCAGGGTAAAACTGTATCGACAAACGCTTAAGCAAACCAAGGTCAGAGCCATTCGCGTCCCCCAGCAAAGATTTCCTCGAAACGCCAACCTTCACAGGCTCCATCGAGGAATCCTCAAAGTCGATTATCGTTGACGTAAAAAACTTGAATCTTGTTCTCTCCGAGATGGCACTGATAGTGGCTCCCGCAGGAATGGTAAAATCCACATAGGTGCGGCCTTCAATCACCTTGTCAAAAGCCTTGCCGACTAGACCAGGAACCTTGAAGTCGCCCTCCTGAGGATATCCAATAATTCCATTAAGGGTAGGCTGCATCGAGCCAGTTGGTATACGGAACGGCTGTACAAAATAAGCACGTATACCGACGGCAATAATCACGGCGACAAAAATCACCTCAAGATTCTCGCGAAGGCTGGGATATGAAGATGCCGGCATTACCTTCTCACAAGCGTCCGTGAGAACCTTGGCACTCTTCTTGATTGTTTCTTTCTCCTTACTGGCAATCGCCTCATCAAAACCGGACAATTTGGACTCAATATCTTCAAAAGCCCCATCAGGTAGGATGTCCTGCTTGTAGCGCAGAAATTTCCTAACTCCCTTTTTAAGTAGCTTTGCCTGTTTTAAATACTTTCTTGTAAACACAACCAACTCCGTTCAATAAAAAACTATTCCGATGACGACTTCAAAACCTTGATAAAGGCCTCTTGCGGGATATTTACCTTGCCTATTGCCTTCATTTTCTTCTTCCCTTCCTTCTGCTTCTCAAGCAGCTTTCTTTTTCGGGTAATGTCACCACCATAACACTTTGCGGTCACATTTTTACGCATCGCATTGATCGTCTCACGAGCAATAATCGATCCGCCAACAGCAGCCTGTATGGGAACCTTGAAGAGCTGTTGCGGAATAACCTCTTTTAGTTTCTTGCATAAACGCCTTCCATGAGACTGCGCCTTGTCTTTGTGGACAATCGTACTAAAAGCATCAACGGGCTCCTCATTTATCCGAATATCCATCTTGACCAGCTTTGCCGCTTGGTAATCAGCATGTTCATAGTCCATTGAACCATATCCACGCGTCATGCTCTTCATGCGATCGTTGAAATCAACCAAAATTTCATTGAGCGGCAAGACGGACGTCAACATTACCCTCGACGCGTCAAGAGTCTCGGTGTTCTCGATCGTGCCACGTTTTTCGGTCATTAGCTGGATTAAGTCTCCAATAAATTCATTAGGCGTAATGATAAACGCCCTCACCGTCGGCTCTAGAATTTCCTCTATCTCTGCCGGATCGGGGAGGAAAGTTGGGTTATCAACAAACAATTCCTCTCCGTTTGTTTTTCGGACCTCATAAATCACACTTGGATACGTTGATATAACATCCATATCGTATTCCCTGCGTAACCTTTCCTGCACGATCTCCATGTGCAGCAACCCCAGAAAACCGCACCTGAAACCAAATCCAAGCGCAGCCGAACTTTCAGCCGAATACTGAAAAGCGGCATCATTGATCTGCAGCTTACCCATGGACAGCTTGAGTTGTTCGAAATCATCAGTCGTTACCGGGTAAATGCCGGAAAACACCATCGGCTGAATCTCCTTAAATCCTGGCAGTGGGTCAGGCGCGGGATTCCTGCTCTCAGTAACCGTATCCCCAATCTTCACTTCCGAAGACGACTTCATGTTTGCGATCAAGTAACCAACATCACCCGATTCCAAAACATCGCATGCCTCCATCTTGGGGGTAAAAACCCCAACCTCCTTTACTTCATACGTCTTGTTTGTGCTCATCATTCGAATCGCACTGCCACGCTTCACTTCTCCAGAAAAAACCCTGATGTAGGACACTACTCCACGAAAGGAGTTATAGACTGAATCAAAGACCGATGCCCGCAGACAGGTGTCTTCAGCCTCTGATGGTGGCGGCACACGTTCCACAATTGCCTCCAGCACATCCTCTATACCAAGCCCCATTTTTGCACTCACCGGTATAGCCTCTTCAGCAGGTATGGCAAGAATGTCCTCAAGCTGGCGATGAGCCATATCGAGATTAGCGCTTGGAAGATCAATTTTATTAATAACCGGCACAATGGTGAGGTCCTGTTCGGTAGCAAGGTGCAGGTTGGCCACCGTCTGCGCCTCCACTCCCTGAGCCGCGTCCACGATGAGGATTGCCCCCTCACAGGCAGCAAGGCTCCGAGACACCTCGTATGAAAAATCTACGTGCCCGGGAGTATCCAACAGGTTCAGCTTGTAGGAACGACCATCCTTAGCTGTATATTCCATGGTTACAGGATGGGACTTGATGGTAATGCCACGCTCCCTCTCAAGATCCATAGAGTCGAGCAGTTGATCCTGCTGTTCCCTCTCCGAAATTGTCCTTGTATGCTCGAGCAGTCGATCGGAAAGCGTCGTCTTTCCGTGGTCGATGTGTGCTATAATTGAGAAATTACGTGTCCTCTCAGTGCTCATTTGGGGCAGTTCCCGCCTGGGATGCCCGTGCTGGGCAGGTTGATTGCCAATCTAGTCTCCCAATGGCTCCTTGTAAAGTATGCTCAGCCTCCCTGCACAGGGGGCATAATCGCAATTTCCTGCCCGTCTTCAAGAATATGCTCCTCGCCAACATAATGAAGGTCGGCAGCAGTGAGAATTTTGCCCCTCCAATCGCTTAGCAACGGCCACCGATCACAAAGAAAATCAAGGAGTTGCCTAATGTCCTTTACTCCCGAAGGGACCTCAAGATCCAGCTCATCACACTCAGTGATATCCTGTAAAACCGAGAAAAAAAGAATTCTGAGATTCATCACAACGAACGATGTTCAGGAAGAAGGTATTCAGGCTTAAGCGTACCAATAAAGGGCAGGTTACGATACCTTCCCCTGTAATCTAATCCATACCCAACGACAAACAAATCGTCTATTTCAAAACCTACATAATCAGGCTTGATACCAGCCACCCTGTCCGCCTTTTTGTCCAATAATACCGCAACTCGTATACTTTCCGGGTCACATTCATTGGAAATTCGCCTTGTAATTTCTTCAAGCGTTCTTCCGCTGTCGAGAATGTCATCAACAATAAGCACATGATCCCCGGACAATGCCGGTATTTTTTTCATGTTAAAACTCACCTTTCCACTGCTCTCAACTCCCCCATGATAACTCTCAACACTCAAACATTCCATTTTCAGGGGAAGGCGAATGCGCCTTAAGAGATCAGCCATCATCATCAAACTACCGTGCAAGACTGCAACCACAGTAAGCGACTTGCCTTCATATTCTCTGTTAATTTCAACAGCCAACTCATCCAACCTAGTCAAAATGACCTCTTCCTCAAAAAGAACACTTTCAAGATGATCATGCGAAGCACTGGAAATAGACATTGATGACATTTGAATCAACCGTTAACAGAGACAAAACCAACCATGAACAAAAATTTCGAAAAAAAACAGCTCGCCGATCTCAGGGTAAGCTACACCATGGCTTCATTAGGGATAAATGATACAGCACCCAACCCCTTTGCACAGTTTGAAATATGGATGGATGAGGCAATATCCGCGCAATTAAATGAACCAAACGCCATGTCCCTCGCAACGGTAGGGACAAATGGGCAACCCTCGGTTCGCTCCGTGTTACTCAAGGACCTAAGTAATGAAGG
>CALCSP010000815.1 GCA_937893785.1 uncultured Verrucomicrobiales bacterium | reverse complement strand
CTCACCGGATCAGGCAGCACGCACCTTGTTCTATCGAGTCAGGGCACTGAGCGCAGCGCCACTCCAATAAAACTGGGAGCAAGCGAATGATTCCATTTCTGATGGTTTACATTGCTGAGTCAATAAATCACATGCTTGAGCGTTTGGTCGATAATTAAACTGCCGATAAAACAACCGCCCATCGTTAGCGGCAGCCCTCTGGCAAACGAGCCGAATCCACCCGTATGCGCTCATTGTCCGGGAACTTTATTCTTCTGGTATCTGTTATTCCACTCCAGGCTAAAAACCTGAGCATCAGTATCGATACGGAAAAATCCACGATAAGGAATCTTCGCTAAGCATAAGGACTCACTTTCCGAATAAAATTCGGTCAACCCATCAGCGCAAAGAATAAAGACCAACGTTGCCAGTCATTCAAAAAAACGAAGATCAATAGAATTGGTTTTCCTCAAAAAATTGCTAACTTAGAGCACCATATAACTTTAAGAACAAAGTGACGACCTCTTCAACAATGCACACCCACAAATATTTTGCAGGTCAGCTTGTATTCATAGCGTCTTTTTTTTTCCAATTACAATTAGGTAAAGCTGAACTTGTTGTCACTCAAGATCTGGGTGTATTGGAGCCAGACAGCAGTAAAGTTTTAACTGGCGACACTGTATTGGGTGCAAATAATTGCGACATCTATTCTATCATTGGAACAAATAGTCCAAATATAGGAGGAAATGAAATCGTATACCAATTCACGGTTAACGAGACAATGACGATGAACTTGACCAACATTTCCTTAACCGGAATCCCTGTCATTTTTCTACTCAATAATCCCGAAACTAAAACCAATGCAAACGGACTGAGAGAGGCCAAAGCATTGAGTTTATTGGTGATGGATGAATCTGAAACCTTAACCGTCGGCATGGTGCCACCCGGAACCTATTACATCTCAATTGATACCTTTGCTGGTGATGCAAACTTCTTATATACACTGACTGCTACATCTGGATCTTTTCCAGATAACATCACAGAACTTGGTGTCATAGCTGAAGAA
The DNA here is from genome assembly GCA_937893785.1 of uncultured Verrucomicrobiales bacterium. Lineage (GTDB taxonomy): Bacteria > Verrucomicrobiota > Verrucomicrobiia > Verrucomicrobiales > DEV007 > CACIUL01. Next base: position 3,834 of record CALCSP010000815.1, on the reverse strand, counting down.
AACGCCCCTTTTACTCTTGATACCATTGGTAATACAATCGATACGGAAATGGCAGTGTGGACTGAATTTGGTATACTCTACGATGAAAACGACGATGCTCTCCTCGACTTCGATGGTGATGGATTATCTGATATATTTCAAAGTCAGATCAACATCACAGGATTACCGAGTGGAACCTACTATCTCGCTGTAGGATCCTATGACACCACATGGGGAGCACTCACCTTCGAGGGAGGAGATGAGGGAGGAACACTGACTTTGAATTACGGTCCAACACCTGTAGGAGTTCTCGAGCCAACCCCTGCCGAGAATTCAGTAACTGGAGAATTGGCTATAGGTGGCGTGCTCTGGTATTCCTTTGAAGTCGGCACAATAACACCACCTGCACCAAGTGCTCCCTTGCGCATCACCAACATAACACGGAGCGCAACGGGGGAAATGAATATCACGTTTAATTCGTTAGCGAATAACGAATACGCAATCGACATCAGCGGTGACATGACTGAATGGCAGGAGCTTAGTGATGGAGTTATTGGAGACGAAGATAGCACCACCTACACGCATACTTCACCGGATCAGGCAGCACGCACCTTGTTCTATCGAGTCAGGGCACTGAGCGCAGCGCCACTCCAATAATTTGGAACCACAATAAAACAAGCGAATCATTCAACTTCTGGAATTCACAACATCGGATGAATCATTCACATTGCTTGAGTGTGTAGCCGCTCATTAAACTGCCAATACAAAACCGCCGAACGTTAGCGGCAATCCCTCTGGAAAACGAGCCGAATCAACCTATATGCGCTCATTGTCTGGATTATTTCTTTTACTAGTATCTGTTCTCCCACTCAAGGCTAAAAACCTGAGTGTCAGCATCGATACGGGGAAATCCGCGAACGGAATATTCGCTGAGCATGAGGAACTCACTTTCCGAATAAAACTGGTCAATCCATTCGCGAAAAGAATAAAGGCCAATGTTAGCTGGCAAATTACCACAGACGAAAACCAACGACTTGTTTCTGGGAAGGAATCTCAGATCATTGGAAAAAATCAGACTCTTACCCGCCCAATACATCACAAAGTAAATGAGCCCGGTTTCTATCGGCTCAAGATCACCTGTGCCACGAACGAGGGGACACAAACCCGCTCCATGCAGGTGGGCTATGCGCCGGAAAGAATTCTCCCGAAGCTTACCAGCCATGGAGACTTCAAAAAATTCTGGGACAACTCACGCCAAGAACTAGAGAAAATCCCGGCCGCCTTCGAGCTCAATCATCAGGGCAAACTCAGCAAAGGGGCACTGGATGTCTATGAGGTGACAATGCGCAGCCTCGGTTCAGTGCGCGTGAGCGGCTGGTATGAAGTTCCTAAATCACCAGGGCCTCACCCAGCAGTATTAAGGTTCCCGGGTTATGGTCAGAACATGAAGCCTATTGCCCGCTTTGATGACATGGCGACATTCTCATTCAATGTCCGTGGGCACGGCAACAGCAAGGAGGATATCGCGGGTAAACCCCAGGATTACTGGATCAGGGGGCTAGATGACAAGGGCACCTACTACTACCGCGGAGCCTACATGGACTGTATCAGGGCAATGGACTTCCTCTGCTCAAGAAAGGAAGTGGATTCGAAAAGAATAGCCGTGATCGGTGGTAGCCAGGGGGGCGGGCTGAGCCTTGCGACCGCCGCGATGGACAAGCGGGTCAGCCTTTGCGCCTCAGGTATCCCCTTCCTCACCAACTGGGAAAAATATTTCAGAACCACCCACTGGCCGGAGATGAACAAATGGATCGCCGCCCAGGATCAGCGCACCTGGGACAGTACGCTGGAAACCTTGAGCTACTTTGACACCATGAACATGGCTCCGTGGATTGACTGCCCGGTCTTCATGGGAATCGCATTGCAGGATTCCATATGCCCGCCACCAACAAACTTTGCGGTCTACAACAGAATTAAAGCGATCAAGGAATACCGCGTCTACCCTCAGGCAAACCACAGCCTTGGCCCACAGTACCATAAGCTGGTCTTTGACTGGATACGCATGAAGTTCCATCTTCCCCGAAAAAACAAATAATCCTCTCAGACAAAACAGAAGATTCGTTTCAACCGTAACCGTTGCGTTCTTTCGGCTATATCCTTACCAACTCGTAATCGCTGATTACGGGAAAATATGTCCCAGTAGCGGACAGAACTACCCTTGGAAATCCGCAAGCTCCTGAAACTAGAACAATTGCAAACTTAGCCCTGAACAGGCAGTACAGAAGACAATCCAAAAACACTTAATTTCAACAAGACCAATCCGATGAAAATTCACAAAATGAACCAAACCGTGATTACCGCGGCATTTATGTTCCTTCTTCTTTTCCCATCTACGTTGATGGCAGAATTGAAGTTCAAGCCAAACAAAGAAAATGTGGTCTCGAGCCGACTTGAGGGCCGATGGCAGGTCGATAAGGCCATGAGCAACAGACTTAGCGTCAGGCTTGCTGACCGCAATCAGGACAAAACCATCGAATTTCATGCAGATGAAAAGGTGGTCGCAAAGATACCTGGCAAGTATGAGAAGTTTCTCGCGGACAAAACGATTTATATGGCCGGGACTATGAAGTCAGGAAAAAATGAATACCCATTCATTCTCATCGAACACAAAGGCAATCCGCACATCGTTATTTTTCGTGAAAGGGATGGCAAGCCATTGGGTGACGCCGAATCCTTTAACGTGATGCTTGCTGTCGCGGAGAAAACGTCAAACGATCTGCTTTTCGTAGGCGGTGATTTTAACAACCAGCCATTCTATGCTCTTGAGCGTGCAGAGATGCCTGAAGGCGATGACTGACCAGAGCATGGAGCCGTCGAATGACGGCGCGGTTGATGCTGGAATCATGCAGCGAATCATCATTCTTTGTTTGGCAACACTCGCTTGAAGTGATCCAAGAAATGAGGGAATGGAGGCCTGCGTCGATGACTGATTTGCCCTTCACAATTGGATTTCAAGCCATTAAACTTCTCCTCATGTGTAAATCAGGCTATTTTTCCCTTTTCTGTCTCGGGTTTGGCGTATTGAGCGCTCATGCGGCATTGCCCTTTGAGCGTCAGGTCATCGATGCCGAGATATCCATTGGCTATGGCCTCGCTATTGGTGACGTGGACGGGGACAAGAAGCCTGATATCCTGCTGGCAGATAAGTCTCAGGCTGTCTGGTATCGCAATGGCGACTGGAAGCGCTTCGTCATGACGGAGAACATCAATCCCCGTGTTGTCACGCGTTTTCTGGACAATGTCTGCATCGCCGCCCGCGATATTGACGGGGACGGTAAGGTCGAGGTTGCTCTCGGAGCGAACTGGAATCCGGGGGAGACCACGGACAAGGCAAAAAGCGGATCAGTGCATATCCTCGAGCGTCCGGATGATCCCACCAAGCGATGGGGATCCAAAAAGCTTGACCACCTGCCTACAGTGCACCGTATGCATTTTGTGAAGTCCGGGAAGGGGTTTGAACTTCAGGTGCTTCCCCTTCATGGGGTCGGCAACAGGGGTGGAGCGGGCGAAGCGGTCAAGATGCTGCACTACTCGGCCGGTGACTGGAAGATGGTCGCCCATGATATTGGCCTGCATGCCACTCACAACTTTGATGTGGCTGTTGGAGTCGTAGCCAGTGGTGAAGGAGTGATTGTCGGTGGCAAGGAGGGAGTGATTTTCTGGAACAACCTGAAGCAGGAAAAAATAGTGTCGAATCCGCTGTCCCGGGGCGTTGGTGAGGTGCGCATCGAAAATAAGATGGTGGCGACGATTGAACCGATGCATGGCAATGAGGTGGTTGTTTATCACCTGCCT
>CALCSP010000814.1 GCA_937893785.1 uncultured Verrucomicrobiales bacterium | reverse complement strand
TGCTAAAGCAAGGGTTGTGCCAATTTTTAATTCAGGTTCAAAAAAAGGAACATTTTAACGCAGTCACTCATCCAGCTACTACCCTTAACCCTGACGCAAACAAAAAAGGATCTCCGGGTCTTCAATGAAAGGCTTGCGCCTCCGGCCTCCGTATACCGCTCTCCAGCATCTATAGTCCCGTTCACTCGTAGTGTGCCTAGCATAAATCAAGCTGAGGGATCAATCCCATTCTCGATCAGGCACCCACCATTACCTTCATCAATCATGCAAACCGGAACGCAAAGACCCGCCTGTCATATGACACCAAACCGCACTGAGAGCATACATGTAATAATTTTCTAATGAGTATGACAGGTATTTCACGTTGTGGGACTTGTGCCATGCCGCATCCCGAAGCAATATGAATCATCCGATATACCTTTAAAACCCAAATCCCCCTCAACTTGAATCCTATGAAGGTGTTCCCTATAAAAACGCTCATTGGTGTCCTTACCCTCATCATTGCATCAACGTGCCCCCCTGCTCCGGCAGAACTCCACATCACCGAGTTCATGGCAAACAACAAGAACACCATCGAAGATGAGGATGGCGATGCCAGTGACTGGATAGAGCTCTTTAACTCCGGCACCGAACCGGTCAACCTAGAGGGGTATTTCCTCACTGATACAGCAGATGCACTTACCAAATGGAGCTTGCCGTCCATCGAGATTGCAGAAAACGGCTTCCTGCTAGTATTTGCATCGGGCAAGGACCGGAGCGATCCCGGATCGGAGTTGCATACCAACTTCAAACTTGCCAGTGACGGCGAATATCTGGCTATGGTTGCCCCAGATGGAAACTCAGTCATCGCGGAATTCGGTTCTGAGGAAAAACCTATTCCTGAACAGTTTGAGGACTCCTCCTATGGGCTCATGCAGGAAGGTGGGCTGACCTCGACTGTCTTCATTGACTCTGATCAACAAGCCAGAGTGATGATTCCCACGGACAACTCACTTGGGAGTAACTGGACGGCAAACGATTTTGATGACTCCGAGTGGGAAGCGGCTCAAATGGGTATCGGCTACGACGAAAACGCGACTTACATTCAGGAGTTCGGAACAAACGGCAACCTAGGCGACGCGTTCAACGATGTAAACACGTCGGTCTATATCCGTCTCCCCTTTGAGATAAACGACCCGTCTACGATCACCAAACTCACCCTGAAAATGAAATATGATGACGGGTTTGTTGCCTATCTCAATGACACCCTGGTTGCCGATGCCAATGCCCCTGGAGGGTTAACCTGGAATTCTGAGGCAACAGGCAACCACTCGGATGGTGAAGCCGTAGTATTCCAGGAATGGGACATCACATCCTTTATCAATAGTATTTTATCTGGCACAAACATCCTTGCCATCCACGGGCTCAATGACGGCATCACCAGTTCAGACATGTTAATCACTGCTGAACTAAGTGGAACCCGTATCACCGACCCATCACTGGGAGCACCGGGATACCTGGCCACACCCTCACCGAGAAGCTTCAACGGCGACACCTTTGCCGGCTTTGTCGCAGACACCGCTTTTAGTATCGACCGCGGATTCTTCGAAGACCCCTTCGATCTTGAGATCACCTCCTCAACGGAGGGAGCCGAAATTCGCTACACCCTGGACGGAAGCCCACCAACCCCTTCAAGTGGACTGGTATACACCGGTCCCATCCCAATAACAGGAACTACTGTGGTGCGGGCAATGGCTCACCTAGCAGGATTAAGGCCAACTAATATCGACACACAGACCTACCTCTTCCCTGAGGACGTGGTGAACCAGCCTCGTATGCGCACGGCCGTTACCCAATCGGCAACCTTAGGCCCCCAAATGGTCGACTCCCTGAAGGCCGTACCTACCGTCTCAATTGTCACTGACAATCCTGGACCGTTCCAGAATGAGGGAGGCAGCAACATCCGCAGTGAGTCACCGGCATCTGTGGAAATGATTTTTCCTGACGGCAGGACCGGCTTCCAGGAAAACGCGGGCTTAAAACACTTCGGTGGCTACTACACCAACTTCCCTAAAAAGAGTTTTCGTATCGGTTTCCGTTCCCAATACGGTGCCACCAAGATCAATTACCCCCTGTTCGACGGATTCGACTACAAGCACTACCCGCCAACGGACCGATTTGACATCATGGACCTGCGCAGCGGATCTCACGACATGCGCGCACGCGGTGCCTATATGTCTAACCGATTCACGGACGATTCGATGCTGGATATGGGTAACCTTGCCCCGCACGGACGCTTCGTACACGTCTACCTCAACGGCAGCTACTGGGGACAATACCACCTGCGTGAACGTTGGAATGCTGACATGGCTTCAAGCTATTTCGGAGGGCCCAAGGCCGACTATGACGCGGTCAACCTCAATGACGGCTTCCGCAATGATGAAAAGGTCTACGATGGTGACGGCGTCTTCTGGAACGAGGCGAAGGCACTGGCTTCAAGCGGTAACCCGTGGGACAACAACAACAACAACATTGATGT
>CALCSP010000813.1 GCA_937893785.1 uncultured Verrucomicrobiales bacterium | reverse complement strand
TTGAGATCACTCACTTTTGATTTGGAAGTTTGCAGTCCAATTGTGAGTGCGCAAAATGGAAACAGTGAATCACCTCATTGATTCATCAAATGATATGGAGAGATATCCTCACATGATCCATTCCTAGCTTGGGAAAAAATACAAAAGATCAGCTTATCCGCTGAACGCATGTGGAAATTATTAAAACTGCGTATTAAGATTGTGGAAATTTGCGATTTTGATGGAAATACGCAGTCACAGAATATAGAATAACCCTGTTATTCATTATTTTCGTAAATAGGAATAATTGTCGAGCCTCTTTTTTTTCGGGAAATGACCCATCCCAATCCATTTCAGGAATCCATCTTCGATGGTGATGTGCGCTTTGCGCCTTCATCATCGACCGTCTTCTATCCTGAAGCAGCAAATGCGCTTACGACTCTCATCGCCTCAATGACAGAGGCAGAGACAAAACAGCGTTACGGTCAGGTTCGTATGGTTCATTGTCCTCGTGCAGGTTTTGGCAAATCACATCTGTTAGCAAATGTGCTCTCAACAGCCCAGCAAACTTGCATACTTCCCATTTCATTTAATCATGAACACGAAGCAAGCTGGCAACAGGTTTTGTCTCAGACCGTTCAAATACTTTCCCGTAAGCGAGACAACGATGGTTCCGGTGAAGCACCCAGCTTCCTTTCGGAAACCTCAAGGCATCTTTTTGCTGAATTAGTAGGGAAACTCGTACAAAAGGGTATTATTCCTTCGAGTAATCCGGAAACTTCCCAACGAGGAATGCAGGCTAACTACCTTAGCATGTTTGACCTCAATCGTCTGCACTCACCGATTGCAAGATGGTTCAAGAAAAATTTTAAGGCTCTTGCTGCCCCTCTTGCAGACGAACTTCGGACCCGCTCAGGAATAAATAAAACCTCGTGCCTTTTCTGGATAGAGCTGTTTTACAGATTCGAATTAGGTGACCTTGATGTGATTTCAGAATTATCAGCCAATCTAAAAAGCTCGCAGGCACGCGAGAGGTTGCAAGAACTTAGCCTATTGGTCTCCCCGCACTCTCCGATCATAATGGTATTTGATCATCTAGACAATTTCAAGAATGACTCAAAAAGAGCTTCCAAAGCAGCGTATATTTTCTCTGAAATCGCAAGGACCAGCATTGCCTCATTAACCATCATCTCGATCAATGATGACATCTGGGATTCCGCTTTTGCAGGAAACATACCTGATGCTGTTGCTGATCGCATTACCGACGGTCATATTAGTCTAGAAGGAATTTCGTTGGATTTTGCAAGGGCACTGCTAACCGAACGCATGCACGCCAATCCCGGCAATCACAACAGTCAGGAAGAACTTTTTGCAGCGGTTAATCTTGAGGAAGTATACGGCCCCCAGCAAGAAGGCACTATATCTCCCAGAAAACTGATCCGCACAGCCTTTAATGCATGGCAAGAAGTGCATCAAGGTGAAGCATTAACCGCCGAAGGCCCACCTGCCACCACGACAACATGGGATCATAAAGATCCCATTACCCAGACCTCAGTCAATCAGTCCGCAAATGAAACGCTTGGCAGAATTCGCAAAATGCTTCAGGAGGTGAACCAACGCAACCCGGGTAAAATTGAATGCAGTCCGCCTTCTCCTAAGGAAAGAACTTCCCCATGGAAACAACTCAGCAACAACGCCACACCTGCACTGCGCGAATTTGCAAGGAACCGCGAAGAAATCTTCCAAGGAGAGAACCTTCTTCTCGACACGAGCGCCATGCGCCTTGCTCTGGAACTGGCAGGACGACGCTCCCCGTTACTGGACTACCAAGAATTTGATGTCATAGAGGGATCTAGTGCTTCCTGCTGGAAATCTCCAGACCACGAAATTTTGTTTGGTTTCGAACCTGCCGAAAAAATTCGATACTGGAAAGCATTGATTAGGCAGGCTGAGGAAAGCCAGTTAATGCAAGCCAAAGTCATCGCCTTCACTCCGGAAGGCACTCCCCCTATTATTCGTGAGGGATTAAACGGCGAAGCCAAGGACAAACTGGATATTCTGGAACTAGACCGCGGAACACTTGCCTCGATTGCGGCGACTAGAAAAGTACTCCTCCATTCCGATTCCGAAGAGGACACCTTCGCGGAGATTGCTCCTGAACTTGATTTCCTTTGGCGGAGAATCACCCGCCCAATGCAAGTCCTAAACTAAAGTCAATCCATTAGCTACCTTCCGGTGCGATTCGGTCTCTTGCCGTAACGCGGCTAGTTCCACTCAGGATGTTCGGGCATTCCGGCTAATAACCGGTAATAGGGTCCCATAGAGGACAATAGTTCCCCCCAAAGACACTCGTTAACATCAATACTTGCAACCCCGGGAACTGGTTTCCGTGTAATCCATGCACGCTGCTGAAGCTCAGACTCCAACTGTCCTTCAGACCACCCTGAATAACCAACAAAGGCACGCACATGAAAACCTTCACGCAACCTGTGCAAGGCCTCATCGGATGATAGATGAGTATCAAAGCCAAGCTGTTCTGCTTGAGCCTCCCATTTCAGGGATGCAAAAGTAAGTTGATCAGGATTGACCGGCCCTCCAAGAAAAACAGGCAGGTCACCAAGTTCACGCATAGAATCGATTTCAATAAGCTCGGAAACCTTTTTGCCCATCGGTTTATTCAGAATAAAACCGGTTGCCCCATCATCATGCTTGTGACTAGTCAGTAACAGCACACTGCGAGCAAAACCGGACTCACGAAGCGAGGGGTCTGCTAAAATAAGCGACCCCTGAAGGGATATCTGCTCTGGGTCATCAAAATCCATTGCCATTCAACACCCACACGATAGCAGAATAAGCGCCATAACGAGCATTTTTTAGTGCCAATTTTGCTGAATCCCATTAATTTTCCACTGATGAAACCACTAATTGCTCAACTGGAGTCCGGTCAGGACCTTTCTGCTCAGCAGGTTAGCTCCTGTGCTGAATTTCTCTTGGATGAAACAGCAGAAATCGGCGATAAGGCACAATTGCTCAAGGCACTCTCTGGCAAGGGCGAAACCCCTACCGAGATTGCCGCCTTCGTTGAAGCCTTCCTTCTCCATGCCGTGGATCCCGGCTTTAATTCTGCCGAATGCAATGGCCCGACAATTGACGTTTGTGGCACCGGAGGGGACAAATTGGACTTATTTAATATCTCCACTACATCCGTCTTCGTGATCGCCGGTGGTGGTGCCTGCGTGGTGAAACACGGAAACCGCGGTATCACCTCCAAAAGCGGGGGTGCCGATGTGCTCGAAGCTCTTGATATTGCCATTGATCTTCCCACGGAAAAACTCCGGGAATGTGTTCTGGAGAACAACCTTGGCTTCCTGTTTGCTCCGATCTACCATCCCGCATTCAAGGCCGTAGTACCGGTTCGTAAAAAACTCGCCACGGAAGGAGTACGAACGGTCTTCAACCTGATTGGCCCGTTACTGAACCCAGTTCGCCCGGACTATCAAATGGTCGGGGTATTTGATGGAAACCTCGCAGCGCCGTTTGCCAGTATCCTTGGACAACTTGGGCGTAAGCGCGCATGGGCCATCCATGGCAGTGCGCCTGGTGATATTGGTATTGATGAAATTTCGCTATCTGGCACCACGACCGTCTCCGAATGGGATGGAAAGCAGACAAACACCTTTAATTTTAATCCTGACGATCTTGGACTTGAGCCTGTATCCCTTGAGGCCTTGCGGGGCGGTGACCCCAATGACAATGCCAAGATCCTAACCTCCATACTCGACGGCAGCGAGCGGGGCCCAATGCGTGACATTGTAGCCCTAAATGCCGCCGCCGCATTCACGGTCTGCGGAATAACCAATGAGATCGGAGCAGGATTTCAACTGGCCGGCGAAATAATTGATGACGGGCGTGCCATGCAAAAACTGCAGGCACTAAAGGAATGGAGCAGCTAGCCATCAGCTATACTCTTTTTTTTCCTGCATTCCACACAGTATTCCTCGCCGTCATCAGCAACACGAAACACCAATTCGTCATCGTCCTTTTCTGTTTTGCCGCAACTGGCACACAGATGCATCGCTTCCGTTAACGGTGCTCTCGCCTCATCAAATTTCTTCCTGCGCACAGCCACCTCAGCGCGCATCTTCACCGCGGACTTCAATCCGGGAAGAAAAACGACCAGAAAATTTCCCAATGCCACAATAATAGCTAGCCCAAGCAAGAATGGTCTTTGAAAGATCTCCAGAATAATTAGTCCTGCGTCAAACAACGCCAACCAAAACATTTTCACCGGAATGATGCCGAAAAGCATGACCGTAAAATGCGGATTGTAAACCGCACAGGCAAAAAGCAGGCTCGCG
>CALCSP010000812.1 GCA_937893785.1 uncultured Verrucomicrobiales bacterium | reverse complement strand
CGGCTATTGATTTAGTGCGCCCTGCGGGATGGATTACAAAAGTAGGATGGGGACCTCAACCGTTGGGCTATTCTTTGGATGCGCTGGTGCAAAAAAATGTCACGCTGAAAGGAAGTTTTAGCCATAACTGGCCGGTATGGGAAAGGGTGCTTCATCTTCTTGGTAGTGGAGCTTTGAGTGTGGCGCCATTAATTGGCGGGCAGTGGGGGCTTGAGGATTGGAATGATGCCTTTGAGGCAATGCATTCCGGCAAGGTTGTAAAGTCGGTTCTGGTGCCGGGAGGATAACGAGCTATGCTATCACTTAGCTGATTACTTACAGTCATGAATGGATAATGAAACTTCAAGGTAAGTCGATTATTGTAACGGGAAGTTCCATGGGAATAGGAGAGGCTGCAGCGCGAAGGGCTGTGGCTGAAGGAGCACAGGTGCTAATTCATGGTATTGAGGAGGTAGAGACGAAGCTAGTGGCCGAGTCTCTTGGAATGCCGTTTTGCGTTGGGAATTTAGCTGAACCTCAGCATTGTGAAGAAGTTGTCAGCGTTGCTTTAGCTGAGTTTGGAAAGTTGCATGGGTTGGTAAATAACGCCGGGGTGGTTTGGCGCAACCTGATCGAGGAGACCGATGCCACGTTTTTTGACTCGGTGATGGCAATTAATGCCCGCGCGCCACTCTTGCTGATAAGGGCTGCCTTAAGAGAGTTGTCCAATACCCGTGGCTACGTTGTGAATATAGGCTCGGTGAATGCCTATTCAGGAGAGCCCAACCTGCTTGCATACAGTGCAGCAAAAGGAGCATTGATGACAATGACTAGGAATCTGGGGGATACGCTTCACCGAGAGCATGGTATCAAGGTGAACCAGATTAATCCGGGTTGGGTCCTCAGTGAGGGTGAAAGAAAGCGTAAAATTGACGAAGGGATGGCTGAGGACTGGTTTGACAATCTAAGTAAGGATGAAGTTCCCAGTGGACGAATGATTACACCTGAAGAGATAGCTGTGAGTATTGTGCACTTTTTAAGTGATGAATTTGGGCCGATTAGTGGTCAGGTTATAGAGTTGTCGCAATTTCCTTTTATTGGAAGGAATGCTCCCAAGTGTTGATGCTGTTTTTAAAAATGAGGAAGTGGGGAGTTAAACAAAGAAAGAGCTAGAGCGTGCCGAGACTTGCAGCATTTCCAAAGGCTTACATGCAGGAGCTTTGCCGTAATGGACGGATGACGGTTCTCGAGTGGTTGGATATCGCGGCTGGACTGGAGATTGAGGGGGTTGAGTGGTATGCAGGATTTCTCGAGAATGATGATCCGTCGAATTGGGTAAAGTTCCGAAGGAGCGCAGGGGAACGAGGCCTTAAGATTCCCATGCTGTGTTGTTCTCCCGACTTCACTCACCCTCATGCAGATTTTCGAGCGGAAGAAGTTCAGAAGGAGAAACGCTGGATTGAGATGGCGGCTGAACTTGGCGCTGAGTCTTGCCGGGTTCTTTCGGGGCAGCGTAGGCCAGGCTTATCCCGTGAAGACGGGTTGCGCTATGCAGCTGATTCCATTCTGGAATGCGCTGAATATGCTGCATCTTTTGGGGTAACGCTGGTGATCGAGAATCACTACAAAGATGATTTCTGGGATTATCCTGAATTCGCCCAGAAGATGGAAGTTTTTTGCGAGCTGGTCGGTATGATCAATCATCGGTCTTTTGGGGTCAATTATGATCCGAGTAACACGTTTCTTGCCGGAGAAGACCCGATTGAACTGCTTAGGCGTGTAAAGTCTCAGGTAGTTACAATGCACGCCAGTGACCGTTACTTGCGCAACGGCAGTCTTGAGGACTTGAGGCTTGAGGAACTTGGGGTGGAAGGCTATGCCGAAAGACTTTGCCATGGAGAAATTGGAGCAGGCCTTAACGATTATGATGAAATATTCAGGCAATTGCGGTCAGTGGGATTTGATGGCTGGATCAGCATTGAAGACGGTGTGGATGGGATTGATCAATTGAAACGCAGTGTCGAGTTTTTGCGTGACAAGATCAAACTCCATTGGTGATGGGGCTGGGTTCTAAGGATGTAAGTATCACCACATTGCGTCAGGCCGAATTGATAATGTATTTTGGTGAATTTTTCATAAAGGGGATGTTTTTTTCGCCTTTTCTTGGAAGAAAGTCAGGTTTGTGGAATGATATTGTAATTGTATGAATGCATTACGTATCATTTGCTTGCTTTCTGGGTTCATTTGGTTGCAGGGATATGAAGGTCAGGCCGTCCCCACATCTGATCAGTTACACTTCTTTGAGGCGAAGGTGAGGCCATTGCTGGCCGACAAATGCTACAGTTGCCATTCCGTGCAGTCGGAAAAGTTAAAAGCAGGTCTCCTGCTTGATCATGGATCCACGATCCTAAAGGGAGGTGACTCCGGTGCAGCAGTGAAGCCGGGAGATCCGGGAGAGAGCCTTCTGATCGAGGCTGTGGAGTATGCCGATCCAGACATTCAAATGCCGCCGAAGAAAAAGTTAAGTGACGGTGATATTGCTCTTTTGAGAAAGTGGGTTGAGATGGGGGCTCCATGGCCGGATGAGCCGCTACCCAAGGCTGAGAAGAAACTTGGCCCAAAGAAATTTGACCTTGTTGCGCGCCGGAAAGAACACTGGTGTTGGCAACCAGTGAAGTTTCCTGCGGCGCCCTCTTTGCAGATTAGTGAATGGTCAACTGATCCGATTGACCTGCATGTATTGTCTCAACTTCAGTCAAAGGGGATGGAGCCTTCTGCTCAGGCAGACAAGCATGTTCTCCTGCGTAGAGCTTACTTTGATTTGATCGGCTTGCCACCGACACCGGAACAGGTCGAGGCCTTTCTTCGCGATGAAAATCCTGGAGCTTTTGAACGAGTCATAGATGACTTACTTTCCTCACCGCATTTTGGTGAAAGGTGGGGGCGTCACTGGATGGACTTAGTTCGATATGCTGAAAGTTGCGGTCATGAGTTTGATTATCCCATTCCCTTTGCGACTGAATATCGAGATTATCTGATTCGGGCATTTAATGCTGATGTGCCATATAACACTCTGATTGCCGAGCATGTCGCCGGAGACTTGATGGATAATCCCCGTATGCATCCAGAGGAAAAGTATAATGAGTCGGTGATTGCCACTGGTTTCTGGCATCTACACGAAGCCACTCATGCCCCAACTGACGTGCGTGGTAATGAATCAGAGCGCGTGGATAACCAAATTGACGTATTCAGCAAAACGTTTCTTGGACTTACGGTCTCTTGTGCTCGCTGTCATGACCACATGTTTGATGCGATTTCCACAAAAGATTATTATGCACTGGCTGGGTATCTTCAAAGTTCAAGGCGCCAGGAAGCGCTGCTTGATCCGGGAGGTAGAATTGCTGAGGGTGTTGCACAGTTACAGGCGAGCGCTAAACAGATTGATGGCGTGATTGCTGAAAGTGTTAAAGATGGTATCGAGCCTGAAAAGATAGCTCGGTATCTCATGGCTTCACGTGAGGTCATAAGAGGAGGGAATTTAGCGGAATTATCCAAGCGCTATAAACTGGATGCTACTATTCTTGAAAACTGGACGAAGGCTCTTCGGTTGCCGGAAGTCAAGGAGCCCGATCACCCGCTTTTTGTTTGGTCGCAATTCTTGGACGGTGATGTTAATCCTGTGCAGACAGTCTTTGACAGGCGCTACCAAGAGATACGCAGGCGTCTGGCTGATCGTCACAAGCAAAGCGGTGATTCAGTCAAGGGGGCGGTCAAGTTTGCTGATTTCACTGAAGATAGCTACGCGGATGCAGGGTGGTTCACGACGGGATTTGCTTACGGAGACGGTCCCAGCGGTATTGGAGAATGGTCGCAAGCAACTGCGGATATGGCTGTGAGCGGGATGGCAAGTGGAGCGAGATTGGCAGGGCAGTTACAAGGGGTTTTGCGATCTCCAACTTTTGAGATCACTCATAACCAGATTCATCATCTTGCCGCAGCTCGAAAAGGTGGTCTGCAAGTTAGGCTGATTATCGATAGTTATGTGATGGAGCCATACAATGGCCTGCTTTTCAGGGGAACTCGTATTAATGACCCGAATACTGACGGTAAGGTGCGTTGGCTTTCACAGGGGGGAGATCTGAGGATGTATCGCGGGCACAAAGCTCACCTTGAGTACATTGACCATGGTAACGGGCATTTCGAGCTTGATGAAGTTTGGTTTTCAGATGGAGGTGCTCCGAAAACTCCGCCTTCACCAACTGCTCTGAAAATTGCGGCGAATGAAAAAATCCATTCGATAAAGGCTTTGGCACTTGCCTATGGATGGCTTTGGAAACATGCCAGCCAGTCACGGGAGAAACTTGATGAGGATGG
>CALCSP010000811.1 GCA_937893785.1 uncultured Verrucomicrobiales bacterium | reverse complement strand
CCTGCTGCTTTTGCTGCTGGGCGATGGCGTTGCGTCTTGCCTCCTCGATGGCTCTTGTTCGTTTGTCCTCTTCCGCTCTCTTGCGGAGGAGTTCCTGCTGCTTTTGCTGCTGGGCGATGGCATTGCGCCTTGCCTCCTCGATGGCTCTTGTTCGTTTGTCCTCTTCCGCTCTCTTGGCTTCATCAGCTCTCTTGCGGAGAAGATCTTGCTGCTGTCGCTTGTCTTGGAGTAATGGCTTGTTGGTAGCAAGCACGGGAGTGTCTGTTACGATGTTTTGGAGTTTTTTTTCATTGTGATTTTTTTCAAGGGGAGTTGCTCGAGGTATAATTTTACGAACAATACCTTCTTGGCTTTCTGGTTTGACGCCGATGCCTTTGAGGGGAGGTGTTTGATGGACGACCGCTTGTTTGACGCCTAGCGGTTTTGTCATTTTGTCACTTTGGACCTTGATAGGTAATTGTTGAACCTTTTGCAATTGAGCTGTGGTCACAATGTGTTTGCGTAACTTGCTTATTTTTTCTTTGTCAGTGATCGTGTTCCAGCCGTTGTCATGCTTGGCATCTTGCAGGGGGCGCAATTTTGTTAAAGGTGCTTTTCTATTCCCCTTATTTTCCAACCTGTGAGCAATAAGGTGTTGTGTATCGTGATCAATGTGGTTTTTAACCCCGCAGCTTCCCGCTTGAGCCCTTACATGCAGTCTGGAAATCTTTCTTCCCTGTCTGTGTGATACAAAATCGTGGCTCGGGCCATAATTACAGATATTCCTTCTGGATGTATTTTGAACACTTGCAATGAGCGTGATATTTCGCGTGGAGAGTATCAGTGAAAAGTTGGTCCGCCGGTCAATAATATGTGGACGGCAATGCCCATTACCGAAGTGGTTAATTGAGACAAAATTATAGTGAGATGGCCCTAGGTTGCACCTTGCATCGACCCAGTGCCCGATCCCTACATGGCTCGACCAGGTAGCCGAAGGAGGTAGGGGGCACCATCCAACATAGTGGTCAGATACACGCCACGAAACCCATGCAGGTGCCCATTGCCTGCCAGGAATCCAGCACCAGCCAATATGATGATAACGGACCCAGCGGCCATAATGGTAACATGCCCATCCCCAAGGATCGTTGGATGTAAAGTGCCATCCGAGATCGGTAGAGTGCCAGTTGCCATTGGTGTAAGGAGCCCAGTTCATATCATGTCGTACTGTTGAGGGTTGCCAGACATCACCATATTCCTTCGTCGCAAACCATTCCCCATAAGGATCGAGGGATTCCCCGTAATCCTGGCGCGCTTCAGGATAGGGAGTGAACTCGTTCAAGGGTATATCAGCATCCAAAGGTGTGTTGGACATTGAGCCGGCAGGGGCGGGTGCCGGGCTCTCCAGCGGAAGTGCGGAAGGTGCGAAATCTTCTTCTTGATTCTCTAGTGGGAATTCCGTGGATGAGACATCATCCTCAATTGCCTTAGCTTTTTTATCTGCGGTTTCAGCTTCTAGCTCGGCAATTCTTTGGGAAAGTTTCAGGATGATATCCTGCTGAATCTCAAATGCATCCTGATCGAAGGGTACACTGGAAGTTTCTATAGCAGCAGATTTTAAAGGGCTGATGTTCTCAGGTGGTGGTGTTTTGACATTCTGACCAATGATCTTATCTCCAAGAACCAATAAAGTGGAAATTACCATAATTACCAGAGAGGTTCCAACTGTTGTCCATATGTTCATGCACGGTTGGACGGGAATTGGAAAAGAATCATTCAATGAATTTTCGTGTTTTCATTTTTTAGTGAGCACGAGTGAATCATTTTGCCGGGACGTAACCCATGAGTAATGTTCTGCGGCGTAATAGTTTAACGGATGCCAGATATTCAGATGCAATTAAAGATCGTGTTCACTTGTTTCGTTTCGGGGATGATCTTGCTGACCGGTAAGCTTTTTGCTCAGCAGTTATTATCCGATCGTTCAAGTCTGAGAGTTCACCCTGCTGCCGGAGCGATTGATCTTGACGGCAACGGCGTGATTTCCGAATTGGAGCTGCGTAAGGCGCCGCAATCTCTGCTCGGTTTGGACAGCAATGGTGATGGTGTGCTGTCCAGTGATGAAATGTTGCCCGCGGGAGGAGATCGCGTTGGGCATGCTCGGGAGGGAAGAGGAGGCCAATGGGAAGTCAGAGGAGGTCCGCGGAAAGGCAAAGGTGGTCGTCGAGGGGGTGGTCCTCGTCCTGAAGAACTTGGTGAATCAGACCTCGATATTGGGGAAGCCGCCATTGCATGGTATCCCCGTATGAAGGATGGGATCGCGGAGGCCAAGCGAACCAATCGTCCCATTATTTTCATGGCTGTGGCATCACAGTGTGGTGGAGTACCCGGTGTTTTCTGACCCGGTTACACGGCAACGCGGAACAGTTTGTTCAGCGATCCAGAAGTCATCGAAGCAACTCGCAAATTTGTGTGCATCCGGATTGATTCCTATGAAAGTGAGGAGAATCAGAAGATCGTGCGCAGTCATCTGGGGGGGCGCTTCGAGAATACAGCTTTCTGCGTCCTTGCCCCCGATGGTAAGACAAGATTGACCAGAAGTGGTCGCGGACCACATCAAGTGGCTCGTAACTTTAATGATTTAATGGCTCTTGTTGAGGATTATTCACCAAGGGGTAACGCGCACGACTCCAAGGTTCCTGATTTCAACAGTTTTGCTCTTGCTTTGAATGTGTCATCAGCAGATCAGCAGGTTTTGGTGGTCATTGCCGGTCCTGATGAGGAAATCCAGATGGTCGGTGTCAGGTTGCGTCCTATGGTATGGTCTGACGAGATGGTCGGGCGATTTCAGTATGACTTTGAAACCGACATGAAGAAACTGGAAGCCCCACTTGCGCTTAAGAAGGCTGAGCCCGGAATCTATATTATCAAGCCGGACACCTTTGGTCTTGATGGTGAGGTGATGGCGTCACTGCCACTTGATGTTGAATTGCCGACACTCAAGGCGGCTATGGTTCAAGGCAATACTCAGTTTGCCCGCTCGACCAAGAAAAAAATATACAGCACACACGTTGTTGATGGACGCAGGGCAGGCAAGCGTATCAAAATGGCCATGCCCTTTGGCGAGGAT
>CALCSP010000810.1 GCA_937893785.1 uncultured Verrucomicrobiales bacterium | reverse complement strand
TCCGAAAGTTGCGGGATAGCATGCTCATTCTCATCGAGTTCGATTCCCGCGAAGGGGGAATCGTTATCACTCTGCGTAAAGGGTTTCATGAGTCGCGCATCTTCCTCCCCTAGGACATTGATACCGATCAATCCGGATTCCTCGATGGCTGTAATGATGCGCCTTCCGTTACTGACCGCTGCAGTGATCATAGGGGGGTCAAATCCAGCTTGCTCAACGAAACTTGCAAGCATGCCGATTTCTTCGCCATCCAGAATACTAGTCACAATGTAGACGCCGCTGGGTAGCTTTCCCAGTGCAGGCCCTATTTTTTCTTTGTCCATGAGAGAAAAGTCCCGAATTGTCCTTCTTGGGCAAGGCCAATATCAAAAAAAGCATTTTTGGTATACTCAAGCATGAATAGGGAACGATGGTGGGAGCATTGATTACTCCTCCTTTAAGTTCAGCCATGCATCCATCCCGCCTTCGACATTGATTGGGTTAGTGTAGCCCTCACGCTTGAGAAGAGTGACTGCACGCGCACTTCGCTTACCCGACTTACAGTGGACAAAAATCTTTGCTTCAGGAGGTATTTCGTTCAGGCGGTGAGTGAGTTGTCCAAGCGGGATGAGAGTAGACCCTTCAATATTGCATTGAGCGGCTTCCTCGGGTTCTCTGACATCGAGGAGCACTATTGGTTCCTTGTTCTTTAACTTAGTGCTCAATTCCTCTACGGTGATGGATGCGTGTGTGCGTTCGGTAACGGGAAGGCTATAGTCAACCTCGGTTACATCAGTGATGCTCGGATTGTTACCGCAAAGTGCACATTCCGGATCAGTGCGAAGCTTAATTGACCGGAAACCTGAGCTCAAAGCATCATAGTGGAGTAACTTTCCAGTAAGGGGTGAACCGATGCCAGATAGGATCTTGATAGCCTCGGTAGCTTGAAGGGTTCCTATAACGCCGGGAAGCACGCCCAGCACACCGCCTTCCGTTCAGTCAGGAACTGCGCCCTCGCTGGGGGCGTCAGGAAAAAGGCACCTGTAGCAGGGAGCACCCAAATGCGGAGCAAAAACAGAAACCTGCCCTTCAAAGCGGAAGATAGAGCCATGAATATTTGGGATACGGAGCAGTACTGAGACATCATTACTTAGATAACGTGTCGGAAAATTATCCGACCCATCAATCAAGACGTCATACCCTTTTGCCAAGTTCATGGCATTTTCCGGTTTGAAGCGTTCCTCATGAAGATCAAGTTCAATGTTCGGGTTCATGGCAAGGAGCGTGTCTTTGGTAGACTGGATTTTACTCCTGCCAACGTCGGAGGTTACGTGGAGTAACTGCCTCTGTATGTTGGAAGCATCGACAATGTCATCATCAACGATGCCAATACGCCCGACACCGGCTGCGGCAAGATACATTGTGGCCGGTGAACCGAGCCCTCCGGCACCGATACAGAGGACACTTGATTCCTTGAGCCTGCATTGTGCCTCCATTCCAAAAGAGGGGAGTGCCAGATGGCGTGCATAACGTTGCTCTTCTTCCTGAGTGAGCGGAGTGCCTCTATTCATGTGCGTATTAATCCTAATATCTGATCTGTTGTAGGGTAAATCATTTACTTCATGAATACATGATTCATTGCAGACCTTTAGTAAAGCCGGTTTACGATGGGGTCAGGAAGTGGTAGATTCTATAAGATATAATGGATTTTTATGCGATCTCCCGCATTGATCTTTCGGCAATGCGAAGTCATGGCTGGCAAGTAAGGTTGACCAGACGCGGCAGAAGGTACTCCCGTTTTTTTTCTGATAGAAAGCATGGCGGCCGGGAGGTTGCCCTGCAAATGGCACAGAATTTTCGCG
>CALCSP010000809.1 GCA_937893785.1 uncultured Verrucomicrobiales bacterium | reverse complement strand
GGCCTGAGTTTATAATGGTTGTTTCGTCGTTATCGCCAAACCCGAGTTCCGCAGGTCCAGACTGCCAACCGGAATCATTAAACCCAACGGTGCGCCAAGCTGTTCCTTGGTTGGATCCATCATCAAGATATTTCCATGTGGATCCATTTTGGATGTATGTGGTTGCCGATACTCCTTCGCCCCCTCCGCTGACATTAAGTATTCCAGCGTTGGGGTTTGGAGATCCTCCCAATAGGCGTGGGTCGAGGTCATCCTGCCAGTCTTGGTCATCAGAGTTGCCAGTGCCTATCATATAGTAAACCCGAGTTGCTTGGTTAGGAGCGGCAATGGTGACTTTATTGCCGTCTGCAACAGTGCCGCCATGTTGCGCATAGGTAGGGGCGGGAAGGTCAGGATAAAGGTTGGCTGTTCGCAGGTGACCTAGGAATATGTCACGGCGAGAATTGATAGTATTAACCAGGCTATTGACCGCATTTCTCCAATCCGATTCTCCTAATGCCCTTTGCCACCAATTAGTGCGTTTTGAGTCACCCCATCTTGCGGCTTCGGCTATAATTACCTTTTCGACGATCTCTCTTCTGTTTTCCAGTATCGCGAGAACCCTGTCTTTTGTAAGTAAGCCATTGTTGAACAGGACTGCATGTGCCCGGTCAGCAAATCTCAATCGATATTCCTCAGTGCTCTCCTCAAGATCAAAATGCATGAATGCAGGATTACTTCTAGAGTAGTCATTTCGTTGCCCTGAACCATTTCCGGTATTGATTCTGTCGTTAGCGTTATTCCACCTGCCTCCAGCTCCCATGGAATGTTCTCCATCATGCACAAAGAACTGGAAGCCCAAGTCATCTCGTTCACGGTTGCGGGTGGCGAACCAGTTATTAGAAGCACCACCAAGGAAGTCGGACAAGGGGGCATCGTAGTTACCAGTGTAGCCGATAATAAGGGTGTAATCGATGAGGTTGTCCACATCGAGAAAAACAGGTAATTCGGGGTTGCGTGATCCATCGGGGTTGAGGCCTTGCATTTGCATGAAGCGTGCCATGGTAGGAGCATTACGCTGATTGCGGAGTAAGTCCCAAAGCCTGTACCAGTCGCTTCCGCCTGCCATTGAACCGTCTGTAGCCTCGGTATTATATCCCCCCGCATTGCCAGCAGATTTTATTGTATCATAATCATCAGAATCACCCCCAAGGTAAGCTTCTCCGAAAGTGGCTTCTGCACGCTCTTGAGTCATAAAAAGTCCCCAGTAAACACCGTTTAGGTAAAGGTGGTAATAGCGTGACTTTGTATAAGGCTGCCCAATGGCTCCTTGAAGATCCCGGCCCAGAACTTCCCTCAAGAAAGTGTTATTACCGTCTCCTTGAAAAGACCATGAATAGTTTTGTGAAGTTCGTAGGTCAATCTTGTCGAATTGATCAGTGCCATCGCCTTCAAAAAGCGGATAGTTCAGTTTTCCAGCCCCATACTCGTTACGGAAAAACAGCCTAAAAGCATGTTTTGGGTTACTAGTGGAACGGCTGAATCCTCCTCGAATTCGCAAGCCGCAATTGCTTTGAGTATGATCTTTGAGTCCGCTGGAATCAAGGATTTCAAAAGATGCAGGACGCTCCCAGAGCTTACCCCTTGATCCCGGGTTCGTGTAGATGCCATTGGATGCTGTCAAGTTGGACTGATCGGTGACCAGTGAGATTGAAGGAACGGCAGAGAGTGCATCAATCATTTGCTGTGCACTGTATTGTGAAGTGATATCCGGATCCATGCCATAGTTAAACTGTTGTCCGTTGACATTGCCTGTTGGCCATCCTGAAGGTGCAGCGCCGTTTGCATATTGCGTGCGAACATCATCTAGGAACAGGTAAGTTTGTGTATCAACGTTGGTTGCGAAATAATTATCCTTGAACGCGGCAGCGCGCAGTACAGTCGTATTACTGATCCGGATGGGTTGTGTATAGATGCTGCCACTGTTAACGGTGGGGGTAGAACCGTTGGTGGTATAACGAATGGTGGCTCCCTCAGTGGAAGAGGTAATTTCCAAATCAAATGGGGTATCAAAGAAACCACGGTCGATATTAAAAGTGGTATCAGCAACAAAACCTGCGGCCGTTTCACCATTAATTTGGCCCGGAGAAGGCGCCCTTAGGTAGCCATGCTCAAGACTATCGGCATTTAGTCCGTATGAGATACCCTCTTTCTGATCCGGATATGTAGGTGCATATTCACTGAGCAAAGTGAATCCATCTTCTCCATCATCACGAGCAAGCCCGAGATATTCGCCGTTTGAGGTGAGCTTGAAGTTGGTATGCCATTGATTTCCCGGTCCGAATCGGTCTTTACCAGAGGCAAAGATAACGACGTAGTCATCCGGTTGTAGAGTGATGGCTGGCAGGGCCCATTTGTTGGGCACCTGTTGGTTGTCCGTCAGGTAATGTCCTGCGAGGCTGATTGGTGAGGAGG
>CALCSP010000808.1 GCA_937893785.1 uncultured Verrucomicrobiales bacterium | reverse complement strand
CCTCTTAATATGGAGCTTAGACAAACCTTGTCTCCCACTCGCTGACGTGAGCCCTAATTCAAAATAATGTTCAATGACAAGAGACGCGTTCTGCTTTATGCAGTCTTTCCAAGTTGCTTCACTCTGATTCTCATTGCCCTTTACTTCTCAGGAATCGAGTTTCTCCAGAGCATCACAAGCCCTGCTTTTCAGCGTGAATTCGGCTTGATTGAGAACACGCAAAACATTCTGCTTTTACTCAGCGCCCTGCTTTGCTGGCGAACTGCACGCAGTGAACCTTGCAATCACTGGAAATGGTTCTGGCGCTTGGGAACCCTTGCTTCTCTGTTCCTTTTTATGGAGGAAATTGATTGGGGAGACCACTACTGGAGTCTGCTAACCGGCACACAGCGTCCAAGTGGCGAATACTTCAATATCCACAATCAGGGGAACATCACTCGCTGGTTAAAAAAAATTGTCGATGGCGGATCGGTAGTAATCTTCATCCTGATACCTCTTGCAAGGAAACGCTTACCCGTAAAAATCCAGTCACTCGTGCCAGACATTCACTCAGCCCTGACACTCCTCTGTGGACTACTCACCAGCAAATTAGCTCACGCACTGGAAAATGCTGGCATCAACAACAACGGCAGCCTTTTAAACAATATCTCAGAATTCCGTGAAACTTTTACCTATTGGGTCGGCTTACTATACCTGTGGGAAGTGGCACAACGGAGAAAAAGCCCCCATCAGCAAACAGCCATCACGGACAACGCAACAGGAACTACAAGCCAGAAGAGCTGATTTTAACCGCATCATCAATGAGGCAATGCACTGAATTTTGCGGCATTTTCCTCCTTGCAAATGGATAATTCTACCCGATTGTTGCGGCCCGCGAGTCATAAAATCTGCCGTTGGTCCCTGGGTGCCGGACATCAAAAGCCAGTCCTGTTCACCACACTCGCCAGGGGGAACCCGGCAAAAAAGAAAAAAAACAATGCCAGTCCGATTAGCCCGGTTTGAAATGCCGGATCG
Source organism: uncultured Verrucomicrobiales bacterium (assembly GCA_937893785.1). GTDB lineage: Bacteria > Verrucomicrobiota > Verrucomicrobiia > Verrucomicrobiales > DEV007 > CACIUL01. The sequence continues at coordinate 7,535 of CALCSP010000808.1, read as the reverse complement.
CCTTACCAAAGACGATAACTCTACCGAAACCTATGCCCGCTTTACAGCTGAGCCTTTTGATGCGGGTTATGGCCACACTGTAGGCAACTCTCTTCGCCGTGTCTTACTCTCCTCCCTAGAAGGTGCGTCCATCACATCGGTGAAAATCAAGGGAGCACAGCATGAATTTGGTAGCCTTCCCGGTGTCCTTGAAGACATTACTGACATTGTACTCAATCTTAAAAAGGTAAAATTCAAGCACTTCGAGAACAAGGAACCTAAAATGCTGGACCTCAAAGTCACCAAGTCCGGTGAGGTTACCGCAGCGGACATTACCGAGGACGCCCAGTATGAAGTGGTAAATAAAGACCAGCATATCTGCACACTTGACCGCAACATGACCTTCGAATGCGAAATGGAAGTGCGTGTCGGGCGCGGTTTTGCAACTGGTGATGAAAACAAGCGCGAGGACATGCCCATTGGCGTCATTCCTATTGATTCCATTTTTTCACCAGTCACACGAGTCAAATACGGTGTGGAAAACACCCGCGTCGGTCAGCGCACCGACTACGACAAACTCATTCTCGAGATATGGACTGACGGTCGCATTGAACCCCACGATGCACTGACCCAATCATCCGCTATTCTGCGGCATCACCTTGATGTGTTTGTTAACTATGATGACAATCAGGTGGAGTTTGAGGACAAGCCGGAAGCTGAAAGTGAGGAAAATGCGGAACTTCGCAAGCTGCTCAACATGAGCGTAAACGAGATAGAACTCTCTGTTCGTGCGGCAAATTGCCTGAACAACGCCAATATTACCTCTGTAGGACAGCTAGCACTGAAATCAGAAGCAGAAATGCTTAAGTATCGCAACTTCGGCAAAAAATCCCTTAACGAAATCAAAGAAAAGCTCCAAGAATTGGGGCTCTCACTTGGCATGCAACTCGACACAAGCTTGCTTGACCCGTCCATTCTGGCCGGCACTTTGCATATGCCGGAACCACAGGGTCCCGGGCTAGAGGATCTGATCGCAGCAAACCTTGAGGACTGAACAAAGAGATAACAGGCAGAGATTCGCGTTGCGTGAAAGGTCCAAGAGCCTATAATCACGATCCCCCCTGCCACAGAAACATCATTCTAAGCAATTCCTGCCAACCCAGCTAATTGTATAACTGGCCATGAGACACCGACGCAAAACCAGTAAATTGCAGCGCAACAAAGCGCACCGACGCTCCTTGCTTGCCAACCAGGCTTGTAGCCTTATTGAGCACCGACAAATCCGTACTACCCTGGCAAAGGCAAAGGCATTGCGCCCTGTTGCCGAAAAACTGGTCACATATGGTAAAAAAGGACTGCTTGCAGAGCAGTCCGGTGAAACAGCCAAAGCGGTGCACTACCGCCGGCGCGCCTTTGCATTCCTTAGGCAAAAAGAGGCCGTCAAAAAACTCTTCGCGGAAGTGGCGCCAGCTTCTGCCCAGCGTGTCGGGGGCTATACAAGAATCACCAAACTAGGGGCTCGCCCAAGTGATTCAGCGCCAATGGCATATATATCATGGGTTGACCTTTTTGTGGCAACCGATGATGAACCCGTCCTAGAAGCAGCTACCGAAGCAGCCTCTGATGCTTGATTAAAGGCATCCAGCGACGGCTCAAATTACCGAACCAAGCCTTGGGGATCCGAGGCTTGGTTTTTTTTTTCTAGAAAGTCCGTCTGATCGACCATTCGCCCCCCTCCAATAATCAAGTCCCTATTGACGGACTGGACATTTACATCAGGAAAACTTTGTAAATATTGGTAATTCATTTATAATGACACACTTCGGCTGTATTAAGAATGAGCCAATTATGTCTATTATTGTGATTATCGGCCTTACCCTCTTTGCTTGTTGTTCGGCAGCGATATGGGTCACGCTGCGTGCATCTACAAATGAAGACCGATGGCGCCATGCCTTGGACAAGCGTGCCCGTACAAAGCCCGGCGACTCAGTATCTAGCGAAAAAGGCAAGAAAAGTCGCGCATTAGCCGATCGAAGCCGCCTTGAAGAAAACGCTCGAAAGCTTGAAGGATCGACGTTTTTCTTCTAGGCCTTCCACGGGATCGGATATCGAGATTCCATGTCAATTAATGAGGAGTCTAAACGGAACAGGATTCTTCCCTATTTAATACGTGAGATTTCTTGCGCGAAATTCATACATCTAGCAGAGAATGAAGCTGGTAGTAACTTTCTGTGAGCCTTGACGCACAAGAAGGCACTGCTAATATTTCAACAGGTTTTCTGATTAATAACTAACCTAAGGCAAATCATGACTAAAAATTACTCAGGATGTGGCAGCAACTTTCATATCCGCCCATTAATGTCCAGTCGCAGGGATTTTCTGCATGTAGGGCTTGTCGGCGGACTTGGCCTGTCGTTACCCGAACTTCTCCGCATGGAGGCAAATGCCGCACAGAAGCATTACGAATCCAAGGAAGGACCGGCCAAGTCCGTGATTCACATCTTCCTTCCCGGCGGAATGGCTCAACAAGAATCCTTTGATGCCAAACCCTATGCCCCAACTGAATATCGTGGTCCGCTCAAATCCATTGGCACCAAGATTGTAGGGACGCGATTCGGCCCTAACTTCAAGAACACCGCAGCCATTGCCGATAAACTCGTCGTATTGAATTCTCTGACTCATGGGGAAGCTGCCCACGAACGTGGTGTTCATAACATGTTCACCGGTTACAAGCCGAGCCCAGCTCTAAGCTACCCGAGTTTTGGTAGTGTCGTCAGCCACGAGTTCGGGCCACGCGCAGACCTCCCTCCCTACGTCTGTATTCCCAACCAGCCTAACGAATATGCTGGTAGCGGTTACCTAAGTTCTGCCTATGGCGCTTTCAGTCTTGGCAGTGATCCGGCTAACGGAAACTTCACTGTCCGTGATCTAGCATTACCCGGTGGAATTGACGAGTCTCGCTTTACCAAGCGCAAGTCCATTCTCGAAACCGTAGATTCGCATTTTAGAGCAGCCGAAAAATCCGATGCCCTCGATGCAATGGATACTTTTTATCAGAGGGCCTACAGCCTGATCAGTTCACCAAAGGCGCGTGAAGCCTTTGATATCAACAAGGAACCCGCAAAGCTTCGGGACGAATATGGCCGGAATGCAGCAGGACAGCGCATGTTACTGGCCCGTCGCCTTGTCGAGTCAGGGGTCCGCTTTGTTTCCCTTACCTACGGCAGCTGGGATCACCATGACAACGTCAAACGCGGATTTGAAGGACAGGCACCACCCCTTGATCAGGCATATGCAAGACTGATTCGCGACCTTGAAGAGCGGGGCTTGCTAGACTCCACTCTGGTGATGCTCACCTCTGAGTTTGGCCGCACACCAAAAATCAATAAGACTGCTGGTCGCGACCACTGGCCAAAGGTTTTCAGCGGTCTGCTTGCCGGAGGTGGTTTGAAAAAAGGCGTGGTTTACGGTAAGTCTGATGCCTTGGCCACCGAACCCGAGGAGGATCCGGTTTTCCCGGAAGATCTTGCAACGACGGTCTACAAGCAACTCGGCATTATTGCGGACAAGGAGCTAATGGCGCCTGGCGCTAGACCTGTTGAAATTGTTGATGGAGGTAAGGTTATCAGTGACATCGTTGCCTGATTCAGGCATTAGACATCTTGCATCAGAGATGAAACTACTCTGCCTTCTTCTTACACTTGCGTTTCCAGCAATTCTTATACAGACCACATTTGCTTCCAGCCCATTGCTTAGCAACATCCTTCCCCGAGGTGGTCAGCGCGCTTCGGAAATGGAATTGAACTTTCACGGCGACCGACTCAACGACGCCGTGGAAGTCATGACCTATTCTCAAGGGTTCACTTTTGGCCCCATAGAAATACTTGGCCCAAAGCATGTGAAAACCAAGGTCACTATTTCCAAAGATGCCAAGCTGGGTGAACACCTTATGCGCATTCGTACCAAAAGCGGCCTATCCTTTGTAAAAAGTTTCTGGATCGGGCAATTTGGAAGTCTGCCGGAGAAAGAACCAAACAGTGACTTCTCCAGCCCCCAGCCTGTCCAAATGAATGGCACCGTTGAAGGTGTCCTGGAAAATGAAGACGTTGATTACTATGTGATCAACGCAAAGAAAGGCCAACGCATTAGCGCAGAAGTGGAGGGCATACGCCTAGCCGGTGCTTTTTATGACCCCTATCTCGCGATTCTAAACAGCGAGCGCTTCGAGCTTGCAGCTTCAGACGACACCTCGTTACTACTTCAGGACAGTTTCGTGTCGATTATTGCTCCTACTGATGGGAATTACATCATACAAATTCGGGAGAGTTCCTACACGGGTAATGCAAACTGCAGATACAGGCTTCATATTGGCGCATTTCCAAGACCTTCGGCAGCCTATCCTGCAGGCGGCCAAGCAGGAACTGACCTTGAGGTAAAACTGATAGGTGATCCTGGTGGTGATAGCACCAGAACAGTCACTCTGCCATCTGACTCCGATGAAATATTCATGATCCGAGCCGAGGCTGATGGTCTGCTTTCTCCAGCTCCGAATCCTATTAGGGTTTCCCCATTTCCAAACATTCTGGAAGCAGAGCCAAACAACAGCCTTGCCCAAGCCTCGCCTACAACCGTGGCTTTGCCTGCCGCATTTAACGGGATCATCAATGAAGACGGAGATCAGGACTGGTTTCACTTTAACGCAAAGAAAGGCCAGCGATTTATTTTCCACGCCCATGCGAAATCAATCGGCTCTCCTGTCGATACTGTCCTGAATATCTACGGACCGGACAAGAAACACATCATCAGTAATGATGACGACAGCGGCTTGCAAGACAGCAAGATCGACTTCACAGCACCTGTTGACGGGGAATTCACTTTGCGGGTACGTGACCACCTGAAAAAAGGTGGAAGCGGATATGTCTATCGTGTCGAGGCCCAGCCGATATCCCCATCCCTTTCTCTGTCTATCCCCTACTTCGGCAGAGCAGATTACCAGTCCCGACAAATGATTTATGTTGCCCAAGGTAACCGGTTTGCAACAAGGATTAATGCCGCACGGTCAAACTTCGGTGGCGAACTGCTTCTCGATGCACAAGGTTTACCCGAGGGAGTCAGCTTGAAGACCAACCCCATGCACACAAGTGTGAACTCAGGTGTTCTTCTCTTTGAGGCCGCTGCCGATGCCCCAATTCAGGGTGCACTTGTCGACCTTATTGGCAGGCATTCCGACCCGGAAAAAAAGATTAGCGGCTCTTTTGCTCAACCCCTTGACTTCGTCCTTGGACAGCCCAACAACACCGTTTATTACAAGAGCAAGGCTCCCAAATTTGCTGTTGCCGTTGTCGAAAAGCTTCCCTTTGAAATCAATGTCGAAGCCCCCAAGGTCCCATTGGTGCGCAACGGAACCTTGGGACTGCGCGTCAAGGTAAACCGTCAGGAAGGCTTTGATGCTGCAATCACGCTTCGTCACCTCTGGCATCCACCGGGTATCAGTTCACAACCAACCATCCAAATTCCCAAAGGGGAAAATGAAATCACCTACACACTCACTGCCAATAGTGGAGCAACCCTGCGCACATGGCACCTTGCCGTCATGGCGGAAGCTGATGCTGGTAACGGCCAAATCCTTGCTAGTTCAGAACTCATCCCGCTCACCGTCGCAGAACCTTATCTAGGAATAAAAATCGAAATGGCTGCTGTGGAACAGGGCAAAGAAGGACAGGTACTCTGCAAATTAACCCAAGCCACCCCGTTCGAAGGCAAAGCCAAAGTCAAGTTGCTAGGACTTCCCGCGAAGGTAGTTGCTCCGGAAATCGAAATCGACAAGACGACAACAGAAATTAGCTTTCCTGTCACCATTGCCCCAGACAGCCCAAAAGGACAACACAAGAACCTTTTCTGCCATCTTACCATTCCCGCTGCAAATACATTCATCCCCCACAATGTTGGTCATGGAGGAGTCCTGCGTATTGATCCTCCTCCCAAAAAACCAGCACCAAAACCAACCCCGGCTCCTGAGAAAAAAACAGAACCCGCCACCGTAGCGAAAGCCACACCAACAAAAAAACCACTTTCCCGGCTGGAAAAGCTACGCCTAGAAGCGAAAAATAAATGAACCCGATCTTATTTATCCTTCTCCTTGCCTCTCTCACTGCGGCAGCACGCGGAACTGATTTTCATCGGGACATTCAGCCTCTTCTTGAGACCCGCTGTATCAGTTGCCACGGTAGCACAAAGCAAAAAGGAAACCTTGACCTGAGCACGCTTGAAGCAGCGATTAAAGGTGGTGACTCAGGCCCAGGCATTACACCCGGGAATCCCGCGGAAAGTGAATTACTCACCCGCATTTCCCTTGCACATGATGATGATGATATTATGCCTCCTAAGGGCGCCCCAGTGAGTATTGAGCAGCGTGCGCAATTAACCGCCTGGGTGACTCAAGGCGCCAAGTGGCCTGATGGAATCATCCTTGTAGACAAAGCCCCTGAAGACATTACCTCCCCTGCAGATGCAGAAGGTCTCCTCTCAATAGCCGTTTACCCACCTACTGTTTCTCTCACCTCCAATGCTGACTTGCAACGCCTCGTTGCCATTGCCAGCTATCAGGATGGCACCACAAGGGACATCACCAGAAAGGTTACCTTCAAACCACAAAACACCACACTTGTAAGTGTGGCAGGAAACCTTCTACGCCCCAGATCCGACGGTGAAACAACCTTGGAAACCTCTTTTCATGGCAAACAGGCAACCACACCCATCCAAGTCCAATCATCAACAGTGGAAAGGCCAATCAGTTTTCGACTTGATGTCATGCCAATTTTTATGCGCGCCAACTGCAACAATGGTTCGTGTCATGGCTCTGCACGCGGTCAGGACGGCTTCATGCTTTCCCTTTTCGGCTATGATCCAGCAGGTGATTACCACCGGATCACTCGCGAACTAACAAGTAGGAGGATCAACCTTGCCATTCCCGAAGAAAGCCTATTGATCGAAAAAGCGATCGGGGCGGTCCCCCACACCGGAGGCACACTCTTTAGCAGCAAAAGTGAATACTACCAAACTTTGCGCAATTGGCTTACCTCAGGGGCTCCTGATGATGACAAGGCAATCGCCACCCCAGTCGCCCTTAATATTTACCCGGAGCAGGTCGTATTGGAAGGCAGAGGATCCAAGCAACAGTTCATTGCAATTGCAACATATTCTGACGATACCACCAGAGATGTCACCTCACTCGCCGTCTTTGAGTCAAACAACTCCCCTACTGCTTCTATTGAGCAGGATGGAATGGTCACAGCTGGTAACCGAGGCGAAGCATTTGTTATGGCTCGGTTTGCCACATTCACAGTGGGCGCACAGGCTATCGTCATTCCAAAAGACCTCAAATACAGTCAACCTGAGTTTCCTTCTGGTAACTACATTGATCCATTAGTGGCCGGAAAACTGCACAAATTACGCATCATCCCATCTGACTTGTGCACTGACGAACAATTTCTTCTCAGAGCCACAATCGACATTACAGGAACACTTCCTGATGAAGAACAATTCCGAACGTTTAT
>CALCSP010000807.1 GCA_937893785.1 uncultured Verrucomicrobiales bacterium | reverse complement strand
CTCGCAAGTCGTGATCGCAGGTAATTCCATACTGACCATTTCCGACCTCGGACAAAAGGAGTTGCGCCTCAGGGAGGGAAGTTTTTCCGCCAAGGTCATGCCCCAACCCAAAGGCAAGCCCATGCTCGTGCACACCCGTTCCGCATTGTTTGAAGTCGTGGGTACGCGTTTCAGTGTGGATGCCGGGTTGTCCTCCTCCACGCTTACGGTCAACGAAGGCAGGGTGCGGGCCACACGTTTAAGTGATGGCAGTTCAGTTGATGTGTTTGAAAATCAGAGGGTAGTAGCTGCTTTGGGTCGTGAACTTGTAGCCGAAGAGATACCACAGTCAGTAACTATCTGGAAGAGTGACTTGGAAAATGGGAAAAAACGCAATCACGGCGAATGGATACCGCCCAATGGAGAAGAGCCGGCTAGCTTGAAAATCGTACCCTATACCTTGCCCTCGAAGAATCACCTAAGGCAAAAAACCATTTACACTTTGGGTATGCCTGTTTCCGTTTGCGATCAGCCTCCTGTGGTCTTGCAGCCTGAAAGTAAAGTTCGCGTTCGAGGCAAGATTGAGTCCAGCCATCCCATTTACTTTGGTTTGACTTTGAGTCTTCCGGATGGAGATTTTGCCGGCCGTTTCCAAATTCGTCGCCCGGCCTTAGAATTCAAGAGCGGAGAACCTTTCGAGGTCGTGCTCGACCTAAACGACTATCAACTGGACCCCTCACTTGCCCAATGGGCTGAATCTTTGCCCAAGAGCCCCTATGGCTTGATCGTCAAGAATGTTTGGTGCCATACTCTTTGGGATCCCGCCGGTTTGGAGGTTTCCGAAATCGAATTGATGACTACGACCGGCCAATGAAAATGAATTTATTGAAGGCCGTCAAACAAGGCAAGGCATGTGAATCATACAACTTCGTGCCTAAACGAAAGAAAACAGGATGTCTCAGATGAAAGCGTTCCTATTTCTCTCAATCATTTTTATTTCTTCTCTTAAACTATATGGCATAGACTCGCGTCCCAATGTTGTTCTCCTGCTTGCAGATGATTTGGGATCCAAAGACCTGAGTTGCTATGACGGGCCGGTAAAGACCCCAAATTTGGATTTTCTTGCTAATCAGGGAGTTCGGTTCACCAGTTTCCATGCCGGAGCAGCAGTATGCTCGCCATCCAGAGCAACTTTTCTCACCGGTCGGCAACATTTGCGTACTGGAGTGTACGGGGTTTTGCAGGATGCCACTCATAATGCACACTTGCTGGAAAGGGAAGTGACCATTGCCGAGGTCCTTTCTCAAAAAGGTTATCGCACCGCTCATTTTGGCAAGTGGCACCTTGGCATGTCATTGGGCAAACGGGTAAAGCCCGATATTTCTGACCATGGGTTCGATTACTGGTTTGGGCTTTTTAATGGAGCAAATCCGAGCCATAAAAATCCTACTAATTTCATGCGCAACGGGGAGCAGGTTGGACCGCTCAAGGGATACTCTTGTCAACTGATAATAGATGACGCCATTGAGTGGTTAAAAAGAGACGGAAACGAAAAGCCCTTCCTCATGAATATTTGGTTCAATGAACCGCATTCAGTACTGGCAGCTCCTGATCATATTGTTGGGCAATATGGAAAAACCGGCGATTCAGCAGCTCTCTATTCCGGATCTGTCGACAATATGGACCGTTCAATCGGGCGACTTATTACCGAACTTGAAACCCGCAATCTTTTAGATAATACCATCATTATCTTTTCCTCCGATCATGGCAGTTATCGGGAGGACAGAAACGGCGGTCTAAGGGGAAACAAGGGCTCGAATTTTCAGGGAGGCCTTCTTTCCCCTGGAATATTTTTCTGGCCCAAAGGGTTTGCCGGAGGACGGGTTGAGGACGAAGCGTGTGGAGCGGTTGACCTACTTCCAACACTTTGCGGACTGGTTGGAGTCGATAAGCCGAAAGGAGTTCATCTCGACGGTGAAGACCTGACGCCGTTACTCAGGGAAAAGAAACCATTGGTGCGCCAACAGCCCATGTTTTGGTACAATCCAGAAGGATGGCCCACAGCTGCCGTAAGGATGGGCGATTACACCTTGGTTGGCTTCAAGGATTATGAGTTCCCCAGAGATCATGTCACCATGAAGGCCAAGCTCGACCGTATCGCCAAGCTTGTTGGCGTTCCGGATTCAACTGCTGGCGGGAACTTACGAAGTCGGGTTTTCAATTCAACTTTTTCCAACCCCGAGGCAAACCGGCTTCGATCAGAATATGTTCGGTTGCATAGCTTTCAGGAATCCTGGATACCTCTTATAAAAAAGGGCGGTTTCAAGAGGTTTGAGTTATACGACGTAAAGAAAGACCCCACTCAAAGAAAAAATCTACTTTCTTCGATGCCCAAGTTGGGTG
>CALCSP010000806.1 GCA_937893785.1 uncultured Verrucomicrobiales bacterium | reverse complement strand
TTGGCCGGCACTCGCCTTGACCACCATGCCAAGGCTGGCCACACCCTCGTTGGTGTCCTCGTTGCCTCGAAGGGTGGTGGAAGTCACTGAACCTGCCACCTCGTTCCCGTCAAGGGTCAGACGCTGCAAGTAATTGGTGCGGGTATTGTTAGTTGCCTTGCGCAGGCCGCTGTTGGCAAGCACCAGATAAAGACCCTCCTCGTTAAGGGTCACGTTGCCCCCATTTACGGTAAAGGCGGTGCCCAGCGTCGTTGGGGAAGCATTCAGGTCATAGGCAACCGTCTGCCAGTTAGCATTGTTGCCAAGGGCAATATCGGCACCAAGCCCGATGTTCAGGTAGGCCCAGCTGTCATCCAGCTTGAAGAACTGGATCGCCGTCGAGCCGGCCACGTTGTTGTTGGCCGCGCCACCAGAGGGCAGGTTGCGTTGCGGCAGGACAGACGCATTGCCGTTGGTGTCACTGCGGCGGGAATTCAGAGTCAGGATCGCGTCATCGGCTAGGGCATTGATGATCGCTCCTCCGGAAAGCACTGCCTCATTGGCATTGCCGGTGCGGCGAATATATCCCTGTGAGCGCCCAGCAGCCATCTCGCTGCCACCAAGAGTAATCCATGTCTGGATCTCGGCGCGGTTGGCTCCTGCCGTGGCAATGAAGCGCGTGTTATAAAGCATCAGGTGACGCCCAGCACTCACCGCAATCTCGGTGGCATTCGCCCCACTCGGGTTGAGCTGATAGGTTGCATCGGCAAGCTGCTCGGTATCAAAGTCATGAACCAGCGTCGGCCCGTAGGCGCCGGCGGCTGTCGCACGGGTGAGCTGTTCGCCGCCCTCCACCTCAAGGTAGATGGCCGTATCTCCCACTGTTCCACCAGGGGTCACCTGGGATACAGCAGTAACCAGCGAAAGAGCGAAAATGCCCAATACGCTGATGATGGTTGCGAATGGTTTGGTTGGTTGGATGTCGTTTTTCATCGTTTTAAAGAGAGTATAATTTGCCCAGATTGTTAACGCGCCAAATGACGAGAGGTGCCCAATGCCAGCAAACTCATGGTTATGAGTTGTTATCTGATCCCGGCTCAGGCCGGAACTAGGTGAGATTCAATGTGGAGTTTAGAGATGATTGAGCAGTATCTTTGTTAACAATCTTATCACATATAAGAGCAATATCTGCGCTTTCGGTCAAGATGATTCTAAGCAGCTAGACAACCTGAATAGTCAGGATCCGTGAATGATTGGTCTTCCTATGGTGTTCTTATTCAGGCCATAAGTCAGAAGCGGCTTCGCGAACCCACCCTTCTGTTAACATATCGAGAACCTCAATACCTGCTCCCCCCCGCTCGTGATCACTGTAGCGACGAAGTTTGACAATCAATGGTTTGGCAACATCGCCTGTCAGGCAGGCCATGACCTGTCGATAGGTTTCAGTCCCCCGCAATACATAGGCCTCAAAGTCTGAACCTCCTCGGGCCTCATCCTGTAAAACCACACAACCATATTGAACCTCTGGAAACCGCTTACTGCTGCGATATTGATCAGGTAATCGGCCCATAAGACGAAATTCATGCTCATTACCGGAGCCGCTAGCCGGGTCAAGAAAATCGGTGACAGAAACCGGGTTATAACAAACCCAGTGCTCCCAGTCAATTTTGGCCTCTCCACCGACCCATTCAATGACGAGATCGCGCTGGATGCCGCTTTCAAAAGTCACAACCACCCTTAGAAAAGATGCTTCCAATGGACTTAAAAAAAGCGAATCGGAAGGAACTCTGGCCTCGATAATCTTGTTTTTGGGTGGGTTCCCACCGCGATAATAATTCCCAACAATTTCGCCAAGTTGGTCTGCTTTGCGAATCACGCTTTTGATCGTATCAAGATCCCCAGATTCGCAAAATTCCCTCAAGACCTCAACCATTCGTTGCTCATAGTCAGGCGCATCGGTAGCGGTTGTCAGGGAATTTGGTAGAGGCTTCGGAGCTGGTGCGCTCAGTTCCTGAGAGCGGAAAAACAAAAAGGTCGCAAAACAAAACATCGCACTGACCAGCACGATCGGGAGGTAAGGAACCTTCCGCCTGATAGACGGATGAGATTCCTCGGACTCCCAAGGGGTATGTGTTTTGCCCTGAAGTTGTATTTTTTCGGCCTCCGAAATAAAATTGCTGGGCTTAAAGGGAATCGAGCGGGAAGCCATGGAGTTAGCCTTGCGCGGTTTGTATGGTGACTTTGCCCTAGGCGGAAGCCGGAATTCCCCGCCCTTTTGACCGGTTTGCGTTTGGTCGTCAGATTCAGAGTTCATCGTATATTAAAACATCGGCTTTAAGGTTGGTATGAAGCGGATCCGCTGCTGGCGTTGAAACAGCCAAGCATCGCGCATTAATCCTTCTTGGGAAAATCCGGGGGCTTCACGAACCGGCCTCTGGCGCGCACCACCTGGTAGGGGGTAATCAGGTCCAGGCCCCGGCGGGGCGTGGCATCACTCTCAAACCCGCCATAGTAAAGCAAGGTCACCACGGCAGTTGAACAGATATATTCATTGCCAAAATCCTCGACCTGCTCCGGTTTCAGGTTCTCATTCCAGAGGGCAAACATTCCGGTGAAATCATAACCAAAAAAATGCCCGCCCTTTTGCTGACAGCGCAGAACGCCTTCGCGGATACGATCCTTGTCAATTCGGCGCCACTTATCAAGGCGCCACGAATCCCAATTGTGGGTGCGCAGTGAATCAACGTCTTCCTCCATGTTCACGCCCTTTCGACTTTGACTGGTGAAAAGAACTTTTCTGCCGGGGACCTTTGGGTCATCAACGACAATGGCAAGGTGACCGTAGCGAAAAAGCCGGTAACCAATAACCGGAAATTTCCCCTCGGCGAAAAGTTCCCGGCGGGCACTCCATTTCTCCTTCCGGTAGGCAATGACATCACCCACCTTTAGTCCCGCGCTAATCTCGGCCCATGCCTCATCACTGATGTCCAACTGCTTTGAAAACATACCCGAGAGAGCCAATGCCGTAACTCCAAGGAAAACAGCCAACCCCGCAAAGAAACTTTTCCGCCAGCGACCCGATCGCGCGGGCTTCCTCTTTCTGGCCCAAAGCATCCAGGCAGCTACCACTGTCAGGGCCAGTGAACTGAGCGTCAGAATGTCGACAAATAGTAGGGATTTTTCTCCGTTGAAGGACTGAATCTGGCTGAAGCTGCCAATATTCTCAGGGGCGGTTTTGGTGGAAGGACCATCCTCAGCCACGTTTTCCATCCAGGAAAGGATGGCCCACCCCTGAACATCACGAAGCCAGATAAGGTGGACCGCCTCATAAACAATGATGATGCCGACAAGGACAGCAAGAATCCTGATGATGATTTTCAAGGCTCAGTGAATCTGGACCCCCATCTTTGAGAAAGGAAATCCACTTTTTGTTTGATAACCTGATTAACCTTGGCGACATCAGCACTTATGCAAGTGTCAAAACCCTCTCAGGCACAACGTGTTTAAATGGCCAAAATAATGACTACAGCCGCCGTGCTTGCCTGCTTGCTGGGTAGCTCTTGCCAAAATAGGCACCGCCATGACGGCTCCGGGGAAATGGCCGCCAATTGGCGCAAGGACCCGGCCACTACCCGACAGTGGCTCATTGAAAAGGTCGGCAACGATAAACAACGCTTCATGAGAGCAATCCTTGAAAGCGGACATTACGATTCCTGGGCAGTGAAAACGCCGGCCCAGCTGGCCCTCGCAGTACTTGATTTCCCCGTGCAAGAGCAACCCGCCCACCTGCGGACAATCTTTGAAAAGTGGGTCACCAAGGATGCCGATGAAGCAGGAAGTTTTATCGATACCCACCTCGTCCCTGGTCCCGCGCGTGACGCGGCAGTGACAGAACTGGTGGAAGGTATCAGAGATGAAAGCCTTGCCGAGGCAGTGGCATGGGCCAGAACCATCAGTGATCAGGGAAAGATGTATTCGCTACTCGAGTCTCTGGCAACGCACTAAAATGATCAATGAGTGCCAGCTGGCGTTGGTCGGGTTCGCTTGCCGTTGAGAGCAGTACCAATAAAAGTATAGCGGACCAGATAGTGATAGCTAAGCAACAAAAGGCCCGTGCTTAAGACACAAATGAGGACAAATTTGAGC
>CALCSP010000805.1 GCA_937893785.1 uncultured Verrucomicrobiales bacterium | reverse complement strand
CTTCTGCCACGCTCGCTCCGGGCTCGATTGCTTTACGGTCGCCAAATACGGAGTCCTGCAGATAATCAATACTTCCCTCAGGCTGCAGTATGGGATGAAAAGCGGGCGAGGAACTGGCAAGGATTGGGAATATTCGGTCCTGTTGTTGCTCGGTAAGGCCCAATCGTGAGGTCAAGATCTGCAACTTATTATTGGCTTGTTCCTCAACGATTACGGCCCTAGCGATGAGTTCGTCACGGGGTGGTATCGGCTCGGGTCTTTCCTGCCGGGGTGCTTCCCTTGTCTCCAGCGGCCTATTTTGAGGTGGTGAATTTTCTTTTATAGATGCTGCTCCTGCTAATTGTTCTGTTGCTGTATTGCTTTCTAGGTGAGGCGCTGCTTTAGCTATGTTTGTAGGTTGCTTTGACGCAACCAATCCTTGTCTCTTAGTGATTGCGCTTAACGGAGGTTGCTGGGCATTCGTGTTGGATTCTTTTGTCGAAACAGGTTGCTGGTGTGCACCAGGAGAAAACAATAACCATGCCAAGGAGGCGGCTGCGGCTCCTCCAATAGCTCCATAAATAGGGGATGGGATTTTCATTGGATTTTAAGGAATGTTTTTCTGAATTATTGCTGAGGGGGAATGTGTGGGGATAAAGTTAACGTAATTTTAGGTTTTTAACAGCGGATAAAACCCATGCTCATTTAAGATGCGGATTGATGTGCCATGGGTGGTTACGGCAGATGGAATTTTTTATGGTTTTGCGATATGTTTTCAAGTCGAGTAAGAGCCCGTTTTAGCTTTCGGCGAGCCCTCATTGCCGTGACTTTGACCTTTGATGCTCCCCAGCCTGTTAGTTCACAGGTTTCTAAAATGGATTTTTCTTGCAGATCCATTAGTCGAATCACTACCTGTTCATTGCGGGTCAGTGAGGTTAGTAACGTTTCGAGGAGTTCCTTGGCAAGCTCGCCTCCCATCTCAGCGAATTTTCGGGGATCTATAGATACCTTGTTACCAAGATAAGCTATTCTATCTAGCTCAAGTTCTATATCTTGGAAGGCGGGCTGTTTTTGTTGGCGGCGAAGGAGGTCATAACAAGTGTTTAAAGCAACACGCGAGACCCAGTGGTTGATCGGGACTTGTCCGGAGAACTGTTTAATCCGGGAGAAAACCTTGATGAATATTTCCTGCACGATATCCTCTTCCTCGTCACGCACAGGACGGTTTTTTCTTACGATGGGCATAATCACCGGGTAAAGGTAATCAACAAGCGTCGAGCAAGCGCTTTCTTCACCTCTACGCACGCCCGCAATGATCCTTTCTGGGGGTTGGGCAATCATCAAATATCCATTGTCTGAGTAGGAACAATAGATATCTGAAATTACATTACAGCATGGTTACGTGATTATTAAGCTTGGATGAACAGAGGTGATATGGCTGTAATAGGAGCACAGTATTTGTTGAGGTATTGACCCTATCGCCATGGGGGGTATTATTGGCTCATTATGAAACTGATGATTCTTTCCGGCTTTTGTGCCGTCTTGATATTTGCCGGCGTGGCTGAGGGACGACTGGGTTGGACTCATGAACAATGTGTGCAGAGCTTTGGTGAACCTGTGGGAGAGGTCGAAACCAAGCTAGTCAAAAGTGAAGGAAAGGCTGAGGTGTTTAAAACGCAGATTGGTGATTTGCCGTTATTTGTACTCGTAGAATATCAGAAAGGTAGGGTCTGGATGATTACCTACGAGGGGCGGGCAGTGAGAAAGCAGACAGCTGCATCATTAGTGGCCAAGAACGCGGGGCCTAAAGTGAAAGAAACCACAATCCTTCGTGTGCAGCACTGGATCGAGAATGAAAAGAAAATCCATGCAGTATATTTTACCTCTCCGGTGCAACGCTTAATTGTGATGAACTCCAAGAGCCTTGCTGCAGAGAAAAAGCCTATCTCTGCGGTTATTCTTGATACACAGAAGACTACCGATGACCCTGAGGATAATGAGGCAAAAAAGAAGCCTGACCCGGTTGATGATCCTCTCGAGCAGTTTTAGCCAATTGACTGACCAGATGCGGCCAGATTGACTAGATGGTCATCGACGCATAGCCGCCATCCACCACAATCTCGCTCCCGGTAATAAAGCTTCCAGCCTCCTGGGATGCCAAAAGCAGCGTAGCCCCGATGAGTTCCCTTGCCTCCCCGAAGCGTTGCATTGGTGTATGCCCCATGATTGCAGCAACCCTTTCTTCATTAAGCACCTTGCGGTTTTGCTCAGCAGGAAAGAAACCGGGAACTAATGTGTTCACGCGAATGCCTTCCGGGGCCCATTCACGAGCAAGGTTCTTACTGATGTTGTGCACAGCTGCCTTGCTCATTGAGTAGGTAAAGACACGGGAGAGGGGAATCATTCCGGACATGGAACCGACATTGATGATTGAAGCCTTGAGCTGGTTTTCAAGAAAGTAACTTCCAAAAACCTGACAGGCTACGAATACTGCCTTGGCATTGGTGGCAAAGATGCGGTCATATTCTTCCTCGGAAACTTCAAGAAAAGGAGTTGGTGAATTTACTCCTGCCCCATTGACAAGGATTTCGCATTGTCCGCTTTTTTCAATGACCGTGCCGAT
>CALCSP010000804.1 GCA_937893785.1 uncultured Verrucomicrobiales bacterium | reverse complement strand
AGGGTTGCAGGGGTGTCTTCATGGTGACCACCAACGTAGCCAGAATAGCGATGGTAAATTTTCTGTTCCTCTTTGCGACCGCTAAGCTTTACCTTTTCAGCATTAATGACGATCACAAAGTCGCCTGTGTCGGTGTGAGGGGTAAAGATCGGCTTGCCTTTGCCTCTTAGCAATGAGGCAGCCCGTACTGCCACATCACCGAGAATTTGTTCGGATGCATCGATGATGTACCACTTGCGCTCAACGTCTTTTGCTTTTGCCGAGAAAGTCTTCATTTTCAATGAGAAGTGTTTGCTTCTCCCTGATCGGAATGCCCAAAATCAAGGGAGTCGGAGACTAGGTTCACAGTAGGCATGTGTCAACCGATTATCCTGATAAAACGGGAAGGTTGGAGTAAATGGAACTCTTGAGGAATAGAGGCGATTAAGGCTGGAGATTATTGTTCTAATAAGCTGGATGTTAGGGGATTGTCCATATTTATCTGGGGGCGGATAAAATGAAAAGGATCGGGGGGCTGGATCCAGTGCCGGATTCAGTTCAGAAATTTCATCTGCATGAGCTTTGCGCTTGCCTGATATGACTTAGGCGGATAAATCTCCTTTCCTGATATCTATCTCATGAAAATTAAACGTGCACTAATCTCTGTTTCTGACAAGACCGGCCTTGTTTCATTTGCCAAGAGGCTACACGAACTGGGGGTTGAGATTCTTTCAACAGGCGGCACCGCAGGTGCCATTGCAGAAGAAGGTATTCCTGTCGTGGAGATTTCTGATTATACTGGAGCGCCCGAGATGTTTGATGGCAGGCTGAAAACGATTCACCCGAAGGTGCACGGAGGTTTGCTATTTCGGCGTGATCATCCCGAGGACCCGGGACAAGCCGAAAAGCATGGTATTCCGCCGATAGATCTGCTTGTTGTGAATCTTTATCCTTTTGAGGAAACAGTTGCAAGGGAGGGCGTGACGTTGGAGGAGGCTATTGAAAAAATTGATATTGGTGGGCCAGGCATGCTGAGGGCGGCTTCAAAGAACTATAGTTCGGTTACGGTTATAAGTGATCCAGCGGATTATGATAAAGTGGCTTCAGAGATAGAGGAAAATGATGGAGAGACCAGCCTCAAGACTCGTGAGGCTCTTGCGATAAAGGTTTTTCAGCGGACGTCCCAATATGATTCCGCAATAAGCGGTTACCTGAATAAATGCCAGAGAACAGAGAGTTCTTACAGTGTGTCACTGCCCTTGGCGTCCGAATTGCGTTATGGAGAAAATCCTCACCAAGAAGCATCCCTTTACGGAAGTTTTAGTGAATACTTCACGAAGCTACAAGGAAAGGATCTCTCATACACCAACGTTCTCGATATCTCGGCAGCAGCAGAGTTAATTAGTGAGTTTAAGCGTCCTGCAGTTGCTATCCTGAAGCACACCAATCCATGTGGAGTGGGGTGTGCCGATGAGGGGGAGGACTTGCGGGATGCTTGGGAAAAGGCTTTTGAAACAGACAGGCAGGCTCCATTTGGTGGAGTTATTGTTTGTAATAGGCCTCTTTCTGAGGGACTGGCCCGTGTGATAGGTGGCATTTTCACAGATGTGATTATTGCTCCGGGATTTGATGCAGAAGCACGGGCAATTCTACAAAAGAAAAAGAATCTTCGTTTAATGAGTGTTTCAGATGTTTTCTTTAGCAAGGCAATTCATGAGCCGGTAATCAGGTCAGCGCCAGGGGGACTCTTGGTGATGGATGCTGATTCGGCGGCACTTGGGCTCGATAGTCTCGAGGAAAAAGTTAAGACGTCTCGCCCCCCAAGTGCTGATGAAATGGAAGCTATGCGCTTTACTTGGAGAGTCTGCAAACATGTAAAGTCTAACGCGATTGTATTTGGTTCCCGAGATAGGACTCTTGGTGTGGGCGCGGGACAAATGTCGCGTGTTGATGCCTGTCGTATTGCCGTTTGGAAGGCTGGGGAAGCGGGATTATCCCTTGAAGGCAGTGTCGTGGCAAGTGATGCGATGTTTCCATTCCCTGATGGACTGGTTTCAGCCGCGGAAGCCGGTGCAACGGCATGCATACAACCAGGGGGTTCAGTTAGGGATGAGGAAGTAATTGCCGCTGCAGATGAACGCAACGTGGCCATGGTTTTCACAGGGCACCGTCATTTCCGCCACTAGGCTCATTTGACGTGAATCGTTCCCAAACTCATTCTGAGCTTGCGCTAGGCGATGTGCTTGAGCTTGGTGTCAATGTTGACCATGTTGCTACTTTAAGGCAGGCGCGGTATGCCGGTCAGCCTGATAGTTTTTGCGCGGAGCCCTGTGTCATCAAGGCTGCACTTGAGGCTGAACGTGGCGGAGCGAGTGGAATAACTGCTCATTTACGGGAAGACCGGCGGCATATGCAGGATCGTGACTTGGTGAATTTGAGAGAGCGGATTACAACCCGCCTCAACTTCGAACTTGGCAATAGTCCTGATATTGTTTCCCTTGCGTTGTCCCTTGTGCCTT
>CALCSP010000803.1 GCA_937893785.1 uncultured Verrucomicrobiales bacterium | reverse complement strand
TACAGCCTTCACGGCGCTTTACCAGGGGGCGTGGTTTGCCGGGTAATGGTGGAGGAATTGATCCCCTTGCTGATGTTGAGCAGTTGGGGAATGTATTAGGGTTGGCATCAGCACCGATGGTTATGGAGTGTTTTGATATCTCCAATATTTCCTCAAGCCACATTGTCGCATCAATGGTGCGTTTCAAGGGTGGTGTGCCTGACAATGCCAGTTATCGGCGTTACAGAATTAAGGGTGTTAAGCAACAGGATGACTTTGCCAGTATGGCCGAGGTCGTCAGGAGGCGTTATTCAAGGATATTACTTGAGGAAAAAGACAATGAGGATAACGGCCGAATGAAGAACAAGGACGGCAAACGCCCATACGTTCGTCTTCCAGACCTTGTTATTGTCGATGGTGGCAAGGGGCAGCTTTCCAGTGCGCTTAAGGAATTGCGCCAACTCGGCCTTGAGGAGCTCCCGGTTATTGGTTTGGCCAAGCAAAACGAGGAAATATTCCGTCCAGGCGCGACGGCTCCACTGGCTCTGCAGCATGATACCGGGGCGCTAAGGTTGTTACAACGTATTCGTGATGAGGCGCACCGCTTTGCCAACGGTTATCATCAACTTCTCATGAAAAGGCGAATCGGTGAGAGTATTCTGGATGAGTGCCCGGGGGTGAGTCACGCTCGTAAGGCTATCCTGTTGCGTGAGTTTGGTTCGGTGGCGAGGCTTAAGAAGGTTCCGGCAGAAAAGATTGCAGGGATTCGCGGGATCAGCCTGAAGGCGGCAAGGAGTATCTTGGATTTCCTGAACAATGGGCAGCGTCCCGGCGGTGCTTGATTTCTGCGCACTCAGCCACGATGCTTGCAGCGTGTTTGGTAACCACCTACTGGCGTTTTTTGTCATTACTGGCCTTTGCCTCTATGGAGTGCAGGGAGAGCCAGTGCCCCGCGCTTTGCCCGTTGATCCAGAAAAGATTAACGCCACGGAGAAACCGTCTCCAGAGGTACAGCCGGCGGTGCCGTCCCTAAAAGAGGATCCTGCGGAAAGTGAGGAGGAAATTGCTCAAGGCATCCCAAAAGCACTCCCGGTTTCCTCGAATGCTCTGGAGATAGGGGGAGCAAACGAATCAAATTCTGAAACCGGTGAGCTGAAGAATGCCCGGCAGGAAGCAGGAGCGGGCGCCGGCAACGAGCCTGGCGGAGAAGGGAAGGAAGAGGAGCCTAGAGAGGAGAAGATCAAGCCGGAGTTTGTTTTACCGCCCCTTCCGCCTTTGTCTGCGGGCGGAGATGACAACAAGGGAAGTCTTGTCGTATCAGAGTTCAGAATCAGGCTTCCAACCTGGATAGATCTCAAGCAG
>CALCSP010000802.1 GCA_937893785.1 uncultured Verrucomicrobiales bacterium | reverse complement strand
GAAGCCATGCGTTCTAAGGACAGCACGTCCCTCGCCGTATTACGCTCCCTGAAAACCGCTCTCAAGAACCTAGCCATTGAAAAACATGGTGCCGGGGGAGAACTGGACAGCAACATGGAAATTGGTGTGGTGCGCACAGCGATCAAGCAACGCAATGATTCGGTGGAGCAATTTGAAAAGGCAGGTCGACAGGACCTTGCAGATAATGAGAAGTCTGAAATCAAAATACTGAACAAATACCTACCCGCATCCCTCAGTGAAGAGGAGATTGATCAATTGATTGATGAAGCAGTCAGCGAATCAGGTGCCACGTCACGTAAGGAAATGGGACAAGTTATGAAGATTCTCCAGGTCAAGGCCGCAGGCCGGGTTGATAACAAGACACTCTCAGCGGCAGTCATGCAACGTCTGGCCTAAAGAAACCACGTAGCACGTCAGCGAGCTTATCCCAAAAGACTTTGGCAACCACACACCTCACTGCCATCATTACCGCAGCAGGATCCGGGAACAGGATGGGCTTTGACAAGATGTTCGCCAAGATCGGCGACCAACCTATTCTCAGGCACAGCATCGCCGCGTTTGAAAAAACCCGACAGGTCAACGATATCATTATCGTTGCCCGAAAGGACCGTGTTTCCCTTGTATCTGACTTGGTCAGGGAGGCCGCATTCAAGAAGGTCAGGCATGTTATTAAGGGAGGAGAGAGAAGGCAGGATTCCGTTGCATGTGCACTTAGCCATGTCGCCGATTCTTGCCAGTTTATCTCCGTACACGATGGGGCTCGTCCCTTGGTCACCCCTACCCAGATTGAACGTGTGCTCCAGGCCGCTGCCGCAAGCGGGGCTGCCGCAAGTGCCCACCCAGTAACAGAAACCCTGAAACGTGCCGACAAGGATTTTCTGGTCAGCGAAGACATTAGTCGCGAGGCCATGTGGGCAATGGAAACCCCACAGATTTTTCGCTCAGAAATCCTGAAGCAGGCTTTTGCCAAAGTCATTGCCGAAAACCTGGAGGTCAGTGATGAGGTTTCCGCCGTTCAAAGGCTTGGATTACCGGTTCAACTTGTTCACAATGAAAGCCTAAACCCCAAGATCACCTTCCCTGCAGATCTGCAGTTCCCTCCCCCAACTCTCTAATTCAGGTCCTAGGGGCTAATATTGGCTATAAACTGCCTGAAAGCCCATTCTAGGCTGGCAGGGACTGCCAATTTGAACTTCCCGCCGGTAATTTGTCTAATAAAGCACTTCGCTGGCGCGTTTCCTCCACCAAACACCTTTATCATTCAAAGATCATGCGCAAAGCCAATACTCTGCTAACAGCCCTTAGTCTTTTCTTGCTCATGCCGCCGATAAGCCTGCAAACAGCACAAGCTGATGGGTTTATCATTATCGACCGCCCCGTCCATATTCCCAAACATATCAGGCCGCCTCATCCACACCCGCCACATCCATGGCCCCGTCCCCCACGGCCCATTAATCGTTTCCTGCCGCTGGAAGTACGCGAACATCATGTAAACGTCTCTATCAATGGGCAGGTTGCCACCACGTCAATCGATCAGGTTTTCTTCAATCCGTCCGACCAACGCCTTGAGGGAACATACATCTTTCCTATTCCGGAAGGGGCTCAGATTGATAAATTCCAAATGGACGTCAATGGGGAAATGACTGCCGCTGAACTACTTGATGCCAAAAAAGCACGGTCCATCTACGAGGAGATTGTCCGCAAGGCAAAGGATCCGGCACTCATGGAATACAGCAATCAGGGCATGTTCAAGGTGCGCATCTTCCCGATCGAGCCGCGCAAAGAAAAGCGTATCAAGATCAAATACACACAACTACTCAAGCGTGATGGTAGAATCACAGAATACATCTATCCGCTGAACACCGAGAAATTTTCCTCACGGCTTATAAAGAGCGTCTCAATAAAGGTAAATATTGATTCAAAGGACGAGTTAAAGTCGATCTATTCGCCCAGCCACGAGATAGAAACATCCCGTAAGGGAAAAAACAGGGCCGTGGTGGGCTTTGAGGAAAAGAATACACTCCCTGACACGGACTTTAAGTTGTTCTTTTCCTCCGGAACCGAAACAGACAAGCCCGTCGGATTGGAACTTTTTGCCTACAGGAGCAAGGGTAAAAAACACGGTAAAGAGGGATACTACATGATGTTATTATCCCCAGGTGCATGGCAGGATGAAGCGGTCGTTGCCAAGGACGTGGTGTTTGCAGTTGATACATCAGGATCAATGCGGGTAAAAAAACTCGAGCAGGCAAAAGCCGCACTGGAATTCTGCCTCGGCAACCTCAACAAGGGTGATAGATTTGAGATTGTTCGCTACTCAACGGAGGCGGAATCCCTATTCGGGGAACTGGCTTCTGCCGATAAAGAGAATATTCATGAGGCCCGTGAATTTATTAGCGGTCTCAAAGCCGGTGGCGGCACTGCGATCGAGGAAGCCTTAATAATGGCGGTAAACCGCGCCAAGGAACGCAGGAAAAAAGGGGCGGCATCCCGACCGTTTCAGGTCATCTTCCTTACCGATGGGCGACCCACAATTGGTGAAACTCGACCGGACAAGATACTAGAAAGACTAGCATCAGCCACAGAGAAAACATCAGGACTCGTCAGGATCTTCTCCTTCGGTATCGGCACTGACATCAACACCAAGCTCTTGGATCGTATCGCGGAGGACACCCGGGCAATTACGGAATATGTGCTTCCTGAAGAGGACATTGAACACAAAGTTTCTCGCTTTTACTCGAAGATATCGCAACCGGTAATGGCGGATATTAAGATCAAGACCCAGGGGGGCATACGGTTAAGCAAACGTCATCCTGCTCAGCTTCCTGACCTCTTCAAGGGAGACCAGTTGGTGGTCTTTGGTCGTTATTCGTCCAAGAAAAGCGATAAAGAAAAGCCACAGGTCATTCTGGAAGGCACCTTGGCCGGCAAAACTACGACCTTCACCTACAAAGCCGCCTTTGGTGCCAATGAAAAGCATGATTTCATTCCAAGACTCTGGGCAACGAGGCGTGTAGGCTACCTTCTTGATGAAATCCGCCTACACGGTGAAAACGACGAACTTAAAGATGAGGTTGTAGCCCTTGCCCGCAGATGGGGGATCGTGACGCCCTACACGAGCTACCTTATCATAGAGGACGAGGAAAATCGAGCAGTGCCACTGGCACGGCAGTCAATGGGACAAAGGTCTGCCCGTCCCAATTCCTCACCTTCATCGATCATTAATGGACGCAATTCATTCTTGGAGCGTTTTGGGTCAGGACAGACGGCAGGCAGAGATGCCGCACGCTACCTCAGGGAATTTGAAAAAAAGGCATTTCACGGATTTGCCGCTAGTGAAACCGGCGATGCAGCCGTTGCAGCTGCCCGTTCCAGTGCAAAATTAAAGGCAGCCTCAAGCACCAACGCAAGCAAGGAGGCCTATGAAGAATCCCTTTACGGTAACCAGATTCGCTTTGAACAACAGTCAACTCGGCAGATTGCTGGCAAGACCTTCTACCATAACAACAATGCCTGGGTGGATGCCGAGGCTGCCGAGAAACCCGAGGCCAAAGTGCGTAAAATCGTATTTGGCAGTGACAATTACTTCAAGCTGTTGGCTCGTAGCGCAACGATTGCCAAGTGGCTCTCAGTAGCCGGCAACCTGCAAGTGCTTATTGACGGTGAAATCTACGAAATCACCAAAAAGGAAGAGAGTTAACAAAGGTTTTCCCGGACACAGTTTTAGCTACTGTCTCTCCCCCTGCCAACTACGCAATCAACATTAAAACATGAAACTCATCGCTACTCATCTCCTACTCTTCACTCTTCTCTCAACAGCAGCTTTCTCGAAAGTGAAGAAAAAAAACCAGACAAAGACAACGGCGATCCGGCCGGCAGTTGAAGTCTGTTTTGTCCTTGATACCACCGGGTCAATGGGTGGACTGATCGCTGGAGCAAAACAAAAAATCTGGAGCATTGCCAATGACCTTACCAACGCCGATCCGGCTCCTGTTCTGAAAATCGGGCTTGTTGCCTACAGGGACCGTGGTGATGACTACGTTACCAGAAACTTTGCCCTCACAGATGATCTGGACAGCATCTATGAAAGCCTCATGGGGTTCCAGGCTGCAGGAGGAGGAGATGGCCCGGAATCAGTCAACCAGGCACTGGATGATGCGGTTACACGCATGCAGTGGTCACCCGACAAGGACACTCTGAAAATCATTTTCCTCGTCGGAGACTTTCCGCCTCACATGGATTACAAGGATGATGTCAAATACCATGAAACCTGCAAGGCAGCAGTGAGAGAGGAAATCATCATCAATACTGTCCAGTGCGGCAACCACTCTGCGACCACAACGGTATGGAAGGAAATTGCACACCTTTCCGAGGGATCCTTTGCTGCAATTGAGCAGGATGGAGGAATGGCAGCCATTGCAACACCGGTGGATTCACGTATTGCTGAACTCACCCAGGCCATTAATGCCACGGTCATTGCATTCGGGAATGAAGAAAAACAATCCATTGTGAAAAAAAAGCTTTTTCGGGCTAGCAGTGCCGCAAAAGAGTCAACTCCAGCAAGCGCAGCTCGGCAGGCGTATTTTAGCAAAAACCTCAGCGGAAAGGCTATCAGCGGCAATGATGACCTTGTTGCCGAGGTTGCCGAAGGAAATATTGACCTGAACAGGGTGAATACCAACGACCTGCCAGTTAAATATCGTGGACTCAGTAAACCTGAGCTTACCAAGGTTGTTAAGCAACAGCAGGAAAAACGCGAAAATCTGCAATCCCAAATGAATAAACTGATCAGCGAGCGCAACGCCTGGCTCAAAAAAGCCATGGAAAAGCGCAAGGCGGAAGGTACAGATGATGGCTTCGATGCGAAGATACGCCGTGCCGTCAAGGAGCAGGGCAAAAACAAAGGAATCCGTTATAAATCCTGAAACCTAGGGTCGCAATCGACCTGTTTATTGAGTTTCCGGGGACGACACTAGGTTGTCTATTAAGAGTAAAACGGCAATAGCGTCAGTGCAGGCTGTGACAACAGGTGTCTTTGCCTGTTGCCAAGCGGCTATTCCCCCCTAACATAAACGCCCCATGATTATCAACGTTGAAAGGCTCCCGGAATGCAAAGCCATACTGCGCATCGAGGTATCTGATAAAGATGCCAAAAGCGAACGCAAAGTCATCGTCGGCCTTTATGCATCCCAGGCTAAGATTCCCGGGTTTCGGCCGGGTAAAACTCCATCAAGTATTATCGAGAAACGCTTTAAAGTCGGAATAGAAAATGAATTCGAGGAACGCATAGTTAAGCAGGCCGTCCAGCAAGCAACAGAAAACGAGAAACTCGATATTATACGTGTCACTGAAGTCCGCGATCAGAATCACAACTCGGATGGAACCTACACAGCAACGATCGAACTGGTCACTGCACCGGAATTTTCTCTACCGGATTATAAAGGCATCGATGTGAAGGTTCCGGCGTCTGCTGTTACTGAGGAACAACTCTCCGAGGCCCTCGATCAGATCCGCGAGCGCTTCGCAGAATATAATGATATTGAAGACCGTGCGGTGGCACTACAGGATTTCGCTGTTATCGACTACAAGGGAAGTATCGATGGGAAAACTGTTGGCGAAGTCCTCCCATCCGCACCGGCTACACTGGCTCAGAACAACGGGTTCTGGTTAAAAATGGCAGACGAAAGCTTCCTG
>CALCSP010000801.1 GCA_937893785.1 uncultured Verrucomicrobiales bacterium | reverse complement strand
TTCCTGAAGATGGCAAAAAACACACCTTTACCCATGAGGTCTGGATCGACAAAACATGGACTCC
Organism: uncultured Verrucomicrobiales bacterium; assembly: GCA_937893785.1. GTDB lineage: Bacteria > Verrucomicrobiota > Verrucomicrobiia > Verrucomicrobiales > DEV007 > CACIUL01. The sequence goes on along the minus strand of CALCSP010000801.1, from coordinate 6,038 downwards.
CTGGCTCGGCTGGGAAAACGGCTCCATGGACCGGGCATTTCGTGCCGAGGTCATCGTCGAGAAAACCTTGCCCACAAAATTTATACCGAGGCCAGACAAGCAGGCCAACAAACAAGCCCATGATGAATGGCCTAAAACAATGGCGGAAATCCTCTTTGAGAAAGGTTATAAGGGCCCACACATTCGTATCCACAGCCTGACACTAGAACCGCTGATTGATACCTGGCCACCCAAGAGCCACACAACACTTTACGGAAGCGGGTCTGGTACCGAAAAAGAAATTCGCGAATTAATGATGAATTTTGCTACTCGGGCATTCCGGCGACCGGTCACTCCGTCTATGGTGGAACCTTACGTGCAGCTTGTCCTGCAGCAAAAGGTGGAGCCTGTCGTGACCCTGCCGGGCGGAATTAAAAATCTTCATTACCGGGTGTATAAAGGCCTATGGGAAAAACTGCCTGATTTTGCCACTCTCAAACCGGTTGCGGAAGGCAAGCTTCCAACAGGACTCATAGATATCGGCGTTTCCGGGATGAAAGAACAGTTCGCAATGGTATTTACCGGCAAGCTGCATGCCCCAAAAAAAGGCAATTATGTTTTCGAAATGGCTTCGGATGATGGCGCGAGAATCCTGATTGATGGAAAGAAAGCACTGGAGCACGACGGCTTACATGGTGCCCAACTGAAAAAGGGCAGTATGACACTCGAGGCCGGTGAGCATGATTTGCGTGTTGAATATTTTGGCTACGGGCAACCCAACAGCTTTCGGGCAGGCTGGGGTGGTCCTGGTATGGCGCATGCCAAGCTATCCATCGAGAGCTTGCACCAGAAAACCAATAACAATAAAAAACAGAATGAAGTGCCGCTTTTAATTCGTGCCATGCAGGATGGCTATGCCGCCATGCTTTGCTCACCGCAGTTTCTCTACCTTAAAGAACAACCTGGACAGTTGGATGAATTTGGCATTGCAAACCGTATGAGTTACTTCCTTTGGTCGTCGATGCCGGATGAAATCCTGATGGACTTGGCAAAACAAGGAAAACTAAGCAACGCGACTATTCGCACCCAGCAAGTTGAGCGCATGCTCAAAGATGAAAAAGCTCAGGCTTTTGTCCGCCATTTCCCTTCAGCGTGGCTACGCCTCGACAAGCTTGGCGACATGCCTCCCTCCGGAGGCGATTACCAGTTTTACAAAAACCTCAGGGTTGAACCCATGCTTGCCAGACAGGTCACGATGTATTTCGAGGAAATCCTAAAAGCAAATGGGCGCATTGAGGAATTTATCGACTCGGATTACACCTACATGAACCAGACACTTGCCAAGTGGATTTACCGGCGTGAGGGAATCCGCGGGGAGCGTTTACGCAAGGTCTCACTCAATGATCCAAGGCGAGGCGGAATCTTTACCCAACCGGGGCTCATGACCGCCACGGCCAATGGAGTTGAGACCTCACCTATTATCCGAGGAGTCTGGGTACTGGAAAATGTATTGGGCACTCCTCCTTCTCCGCCGCCGCCCGATGTTGAGCCGCTTCCCACCAATACCCGTGAAGCCACCAGTGTGCGCGAACTCCTTCAGTTACACCGTAAAAACGAGGCTTGCCTTAGTTGCCATGTGAAGATTGACCCTATGGGCTTCCCATTTGAAAATTTCGATGTCGTCGGACGCTGGCGTGATAAATACAAGCGGGCCAGAGATCCCATTGATACCTCGGCTATCCTGGCTAATGGCAAGGAAATCGCCGACATTATAGAGTTCAAGAAAATGCTGCTCGAGCGAAAGGATCTGGTAATCCGTTGCCTAACCAATAAGATGCTGACTTATGCCACGGGACGCCAACTTGAAGCTGCCGACCGTGGAGACGTGGATCGCATTCTCAACCAGTTGAGCCAAAAAGAAAATCGGCTACGCGACCTTGTGAACCTTGTCGTCAACAGTGAGATATTTCTAAGCAAGTAATGGTCGCCGAAAGCCTTGGTCACTGCACCATCAAGGCATACTCTTTTTTCAACATGAAAAACCTTCTGTCTGTCATCACAGTCATTTACTGGCTATTGATATTTTCACTTGCCGATGCTTGGGCCGAAGAACGGCCAAACATTATCTACATCCTCGCTGATGATGTCGGTTACGGGGACCTTTCCTGCTACGGACAGGAAAAATTCCAAACTCCGAACCTAGACCGCATGGCAGCAGAGGGCATGCGCTTCACCTCACATTATGCCGGTGCGTGTGTTTGCGCCCCTTCACGCTTTACCCTGATGATGGGCAAACATATCGCCCGGGCCCATACCGAGGGACAGGGGCAAGAACTGCATGTCGGGGATCGAACCATCGCCAATCTTCTGCAAGACAGCGGCTATGCCACCGCAATGATCGGCAAGTGGGGACTGGGCCGCAGGACCGGACTTCCCAACCTCAAGGGTTTTGACTTCTGGTATGGCTTTCTTGACCAACGGCGCGCCCATTTTCACTACCCGGAATGGGTTTGGAAAAACGGTATTAAGGAAATGCTACCGGACAACCCGGAAAAACACAGCTGGCACACCCAGGATCTCTTCACGCGGGAGGCGTTACGCTTCATCCGCAAAAACCACGACAAGCCTTTTTTTGTCTACCTTCCATTAACACTGGTGCATGCCGAGCTCATTGTTCCAGCAGAGTTTGAGGAGCCTTTCCTCGGCAAGTTGGACGATAAGCCACAGGAAACCAAACCCTATGCCATCCTCAAAGGAGGATATAATAAGCCCCGTAACCGTCATGCCGCCTTTGCTGGCGCTATGAGTTTTCTTGACCGGGATATCGGCAAGATTTTCGCGCTGCTCAAGGAGTTGGATATTGACGAAAAAACACTGGTCATCTTCACCAGTGACAACGGTCCGCACGGAGAAGGCGGTGCCGATCCGCGTTACTTCAATAGCAGTGGAGGACTGAGACGCGGTAAGGGATGGCTCTATGAAGGCGGTATTCGTGTGCCGATGATCGCCAGATGGCCAGGGCGGATAGCTGCCAACAGCACAACCGATCATCCATCCTGGTTTCCGGATATCTTCCCCACCCTCGCTGAAATCGGAGACATCAAGCTTGAACAAGATGACCTGGACGGCATCTCCCTGACACCCACGCTTTTTGACAGGGAAAATCAACAACCCAGCCCGTATTTATACTGGTCACATCACCGCCAGCGGGCCGTCCGGGAAGGCAAGTGGAAACTGGTTCGGTTCTACGAGGCATACAACGATATCACCCGCTACAGGGATGAACTCTACAACCTTGAAAAGGACATGTCCGAACAAGAAGATCTTGCCGGCACTCAACCCGATCAACTCAAGGCCCTCGTCAGGAGACTCAACACGCTCGAGCCCTGGAAGTAATCCGGCAGGTGAAAAAGCTAAGTGGATGAAGAAGGTTTCCTCGATGGAGAACAATTATCTGCACACTGCAATATCTTCAAGCAAGGCTAAACTCATCTAGCTCAAGATCTCCCTGATAACATGGCCGTGGACATCCGTTAAACGACGTTCAATTCCGTTGTGGTAAAAACTTAACCGCTCGTGGTCGAGACCGAGAATGTGCAGCACGGTCGCGTAAAAATCATAAACAGTCGTGACATTCTCAACTGCCTTGTAACTGAAATCATCCGTTTTACCATAACTGAAAGGAGCCTTAACACCTGCTCCAGCCATCCAGGCGGTAAATCCGGAAGGGTTGTGATCCCGCCCGCTGGCGCCCTTCTGGAAAGTGGGCATGCGCCCAAATTCTGAATTAAAAATCACCAGTGTATTGGCAAGCAGGCCTCGATCTTTAAGGTCCTTAAGCAAGGCCGCTGTTGGTTGGTCAAGTACCGGGCCGTGGACGGAATACTGATTTTTGATTTGCTTGTGCCCATCCCAATTGCTCACTCCCTCGCCCCCGGTCTGGTATGCACCGTTGAAGAGTTGCACAAAGCGAACACCCTTTTCAATAAGCCGCCGTGCCAGAATACAGTTTCTTCCATAAGCTGCCCGCAGATCCTTCACCTTGTTTCCGGATTCATCAGTCCCGTAAGCGCGAAGCACATGGGCTGGCTCGCTGGATAGGTCGGTAATCCCGGGAATACTTAACTGCATTTTTGCCGCCAGCTCATAGCTGGCAATCCGGGCGGCAAGCGCACTGTCGCCAGGAAAAGACTCAAGGTGCCGGCGGTTCTGCCGCTCAAGGAACTGACGGGTAGCTGCATCAATACCGGCACTAATTCCCTCAGGGGGGGTCAGATTGCGTAGGGGTTTGGCCGCATTGAAGTCTGTTCCCTGGAATGCGGCGGGCAAAAAACCCGGGCCCCAGCAATTCACACTCGATTGCGGTGTTCCACGAACATCGGGAATGGCAACATAAGCCGGCAGGTCCTCAGCCTCACTCCCCAATGCATAAGTCATCCATGCTCCGGCACTTGGAAATCCATCCAGGGTAAATCCCGTGCACATGAAATTCTCGCCCGGCCCGTGTGTGTTCGTCTTTCCAGTCAGGGAATGCACAAAGCACATGTCGTCAGCCAGTTGTCCAAGGCGTGGAACCAGTTCGGAGATCATCTTGCCGGACTCTCCGCGCGGCTTGAATTCCCAGGGGCTTTTGGTGAGGTTGCCCTGCGCTCCCTGAAATGTAATCAACTTGTCACCCCCTGGCAATGGCTTGCCGTGCTGGCGAACGAGTTCTGGCTTATAGTCAAAGGTGTCCACCTGACTGATTGCACCCGAACAGAAAATCTGTAACACCTGGGTCGCGCGCGGGGTAAAGTGCGGATTGCGCGGGGCATGCGGTCTGGCCGGATTGATTTCCGGGCGGATCGGTTTTTTCCCCGGTGCACTCTCCCGGTCCTTCACGCCGGCAAGCAAACCCTCGGATGCCATCAACTGCGCAAGGGCAACGGCACCAAACCCTCCCGCTGAATGCGAAAGAAAATCCCGTCGATCAAGTAAGTGGCGTTTGTCCAGCATCAGAAAGTAAACAGGAACTCATTGGTGTTAAACATTGCCCGGCAAAAGTCCCTTAATGAATGAGCCTCGATGAAATCAACGGCATCCCGGGCTTCCAAATCACTGGGGAAACGGGAGTAAAATAAACGAAAAGCCCTTTGCACCTGGCTGACGGGATCACCCCCTGCTTCCTGCTCCAGTCGCAGGGCAAGCTTGGCAGCCTGGCCAAGGATGAACTTACTGTTGAAAAGGTTCAAGGCCTGCAACGGTGTGGTGGAACGGCTCCGTTTCGGAATGACCTGATTGCCGTCCGGGCAGTCAAAGGCGCCAAAAACAGCATCCTGCTCAACTCTGATCTTGAACAGGTAGACCATCCGGCGCCACTCAGCCGGTCCTGTCTCTTCCTTGGCGTGATAATGCACGACATTCTCACGGTCCACATCAAAAAGGTAAAAACCCGGTCCACCCATCCGCATATCCAGTGTGCCAGCAACGGACAAGATGGAGTCCCGGATGGCCTCAGCCTCAAGGCGCCTGGGCGCAAAACGCCACAGGTAACGGCTGTCGGCATCAACACGAAGGGCACCGGTCTGCGGACGGCTGGACTGCTGAAAAGTCTCTGAGAGAAGCATTTGTCGGAGCAAATGCTTAATCGACCAGTCATTATCCATGAATTCCACTGCCATCCAGTCCAGTAAATCGGGGTGAGTCGGCAACGTGCCGTTAGCACCAAAATCACTTGGCGTATCAACGATACCTACGCCAAAAACAAACTGCCAGAGTCGGTTGACCATGACCCGCGCGGTTAATGGGTTTTCCCTGCTTGCGATCCAGTCGGCAAGCTTGACCCGCCTTGCTTGCTCGGCCTCGTCGAGCTTCATGGCAAGTGAACCGAAAACCTCCAGTGTTCCGGGTGCCACAACTTCACGTTTTGCCATCGGGTCGCCACGGTAGAGCCGGTGTGTCTTACCCGGCTGCTTGAAGTTAGCCACCCATGCCTGATAGCCTCTGGTCAAACGGGAGATCTGACCCTTTTTATTAGCAATCGCATCAAGGATGCCCCTTGCGCGGACAGCATCAGCAGG
>CALCSP010000800.1 GCA_937893785.1 uncultured Verrucomicrobiales bacterium | reverse complement strand
TGGACAAATTTCCCAATCCGTCTTGTCGAGGAAACGACCATCGAGATCCCTATCAATGCAAGTGCCAGAGTAATAAGTAGGTTATACCCCAAACTGCCGTTACCCAGCTTCCAGAAAAGGTTAAATGGCGTCACCAGATAAAGCGCCCCGGCTAGCCAGCTTGCAGCATGCATGGTCTGGAAGATCCACGAGTCCCTATGCTTTTGAAAACCGTTCATTTCCCCGTCCTGCACCGCACACTGTTCTAACCCAAGTGCGCATGCAGATTTACTGCATGTCGTCTCTAAGACAAACAAAATCAAGTCTTAGCCAATGTTGCCCCTCAAAAATAGTGTAAAGACTTTTGTGCAGCACCTCGATTGGTTACGTGCTTTCACTCTGCCCAAAAAAGGCATAGCAACTGCGGCAGGGATTATATACCACCTCTATAAAGCCCCAAACCCACCCGAAAGATCCGTTCCGGATCACTGTAAATCCTTAATATCTCTTGACTATTAGCATTTCTAGAATTACTACATTTTTCACACGGAGAGTGCCATGAACTTAAAAAAACTTCCCACCACCACCCTTGCCGCCCTGATCTGTTTCACGACTTTTTCCTGCAAAAACAAAGGAAAAAATGGAGATTCCACCGCTGCGGCAGCCAGTTATGGCACCAACTTTGGCCCAGGAGATGCTGCCGCTTATAACCGTTATGGCAGCGGTTCGAACATTTCCCTGCCAACCCGTCAGGCAGGAGCCTCCTTTAACAACTCCAGCAAGGGAGAGTTTCCTCCTGTATACTTCCCATTCGACAGTTTTGAGGTAAGCACCTCAGAGCAGGCCAAGATCCAGGAAATCGCATCTTATGCCCGCTCCCAGGGGAAAGAACTCATCGTGGCAGGATTTACTGATGATGTTGGTACTGAGGAATATAACAGGGGGCTTGGCGATCGCCGGGCACTGGCTGTAAGAACTGCTCTGATGAACCGCGGTGTTAGCGGAAATAAGATTCAGACGGTCAGCTTCGGCGAAGAGATGCCGGCTGACCCATCCAATCCAAGTTCCGGGCGCAATAGGCGGGTGGAGTTCGGAATTGTCCGCTAAGTAGCCCATTGTCGGCTTTGTCGTCATTTCCCCCAAGGGGAAAGGTTTCGACTTGTCAGTCATGATTGCGGGACTAACATGCACGCGAATTAAACCCCCGCCTACTCTCGAGTTAATGAGATGAATCTGGCGAGCCTTAAACCGGAACAAATCGTTCCTGATCTAAAGTCCACCGATCACCTAGAGGTGATCAGTGAACTCTTGAGTCTGCTATTTGACTACCTGGAACAGGTGCAAAACACCCCGCTGCCCGAGTCAGTAAAAGCGAAAACGTATCTCAGCCTCACCCAGCGCGAGGAAAAAATCAGTACTGGCATAGGGTCCGGTGTGGCGATCCCCCATGCGTTCTCTGAGGATATTGATGAAATGGCTGTGATCTTTGGACGCTCAAAGAAAGGTGTCGATTTTGAAGCTGTTGATAACAACCCGGTTTACTTCATTGTTCTTTTCCTCGTTCCGCAAAAAGATTATCACCAACATCTTCAGACCTTAGCGGCAATTGCCAAACTCTTCACCCGAAGTGATATCCGCAAGGAGCTGGCACGGGCGGAATCTCGGGATGACATACTAGCGGTTTTCAATAAACATGCCGTTACCGGTTAGGCTATAAGCTGACCTATCCACCCTCCCGCCAAACAGACCCACCAAAGGCGCCATGGCTACATTTTCAGAGCAACTCACCCAAAGGCTGGCGACTGCCCTCGCTGATCTCGGGCACGAAAACGCCCAACAAAAATCATTACCCTCTGTCACCGCCGCCGCCGATACCCGGTTTGGAGACTACCAGACCAATGCCGCCATGGCGATGGCCAAGCCACTTGGCCTTAACCCAAGAGAACTTGCCTCGCAAATTATCGAAAAAATGGATGTTTCCGGCTTATGCGAAACACCGGAGATTGCCGGGCCGGGATTCATCAATTTCCGCATTTGCGCCCAAGCCATTGCAGCCCGTATCAACAACCTGACAGGTGATGAACGACTGGGCATTAAAACCGCGTTATCTCCCAAACGCCTGCTCATCGACTTCTCTTCGCCAAATGTGGCCAAGCCAATGCATATCGGCCATATACGAAGTACGATCATTGGTGACTGCCTAGCAAGGACTGCAAGGTTTTTAGGCCATGAAGTAATTGCAGACAATCACATCGGGGACTGGGGGACCCCTATGGGGCAGGTTCTCTACGGCTGGAAAAACCATCTCAATGAAGCTGACTTTGCCGATAACCCTATCCGTGAGCTGCTACGACTCTACCAACTCGTAAAACAACAATCAGACACTGACCCCGCTATTGCTGCACAGTGCCTTGAAGAAACCGTGCAACTACAATCCGGCAACCCGGAAAACCTTTCCCTCTGGAAAGAGTTCATTGAGATCACGATGAGCGGTGCAGAGGATATCTACAGGCGCCTAAACATTCACTTCGATACGACATTAGGTGAATCATTTTATGATCCACACTTAAAACCACTGGTTGAAAAACTTCTTAAGGAAGGAATTGCAGAAGAGAGTGATGGTGCCATCTGCATCTTCTCCAATAACGAACTTGAACCAAAGCAGGACCCACTCTTGGTGCAGCGTGACGGAGAGTGGCTACCTGCCCCCTGCATGGTCCGGAAAAAAGACGGAGGATTTAATTACGCAACCACCGACATAGCAACGATTGACTATCGGGTAAACGAACAAAAAGCTGATGAAATCCTCTACGTGGTTGATGATAGGCAATCGCTGCATTTTCGACAGTTGTTTGAGGTGGCACGCCGCCGCAAAATCTCCACTTCACTGAGGCATGTCGCCTTTGGAAAAATCCTTGGCGATGACCGTAAACCCTTCAAGACACGCGAGGGCACAGTCCCGGCTCTCGGTGATGTACTCAACGAGGCTGTTGACCGGGCTCGCAGAATTGTTGATGAAAAAAACAGCTCACTTCCCGAGGAGGAAAAGCAGGAAATCGCCGAGAAGATTGGAATAGGTGCAGTGAAATATGCCGAGCTCTCTCAGGCTCGATCAAGCGACTACGTATTCTCGTGGGAAAAAATGTTAGCCCTACAAGGCAACACTGCGCCCTACATGATTAACGCATACGTACGGACTCGATCCATATTTCGCAAACTGGAAACAACTCCACAATACTCCCTTGAAAACATTGTCATCTCTGAAGAGGCGGAAAGGATTATTGCAATGAAACTCTGCCAATACGCGGAAGTCGTACCACAGGTGCTCGTCGACTACCGCCCTAACCTTCTGGCAACATACCTCTATGAACTGGCCCAGAACTTTCATTCGTTCTATGAGCAGTGCCCGGTCCTAAGTGCCAGTGAACCCGCCCGCTGCACCAGAATCGCCCTTTGCGACACCGCTTCCAAGGTCCTCAGGCATGGGTTAAGCCTGCTTGGCATTTGTCCCCCAGAGCGCATGTAGATTTCGGCAACAACAATGATTGCCAAACAGATTACTACCGCATAAGATATCAAGTATTCAGTAATGACTTTTGCTGGTAGTTGATTATGCTTGAGCTGCTTGGACAAACCGATCATTCACCAACGCATTGCGATGGTTATTCTCGTCGCAACTTCCTAAAAATCGGGGGCATGGCTGCCGGGGGACTCTCTCTCAACCAATTGCTTTCCCTTGAAGCCAAAGCCCAAACCGGCTCCTCCCACAAGGCGATCATCAATATTTACCTGCCGGGTGGTCCTTCCCACCTCGATATGTTCGACCTCAAACCGGATGCTCCCTCAGAAATCCGTGGTGAGTTCCGCCCTATTTCCACAAATGTTCCGGGCATGGAGATCTGCGAGCTCTTCCCGAAGCTTGCTAAAATTGCAGACAAGTATGCCATCGTGCGATCTCTGGCTGATTCTGATGGTGCTCATGACTGTTATCAGTGCATGACCGGTCACAAGAAAAACAGCCCCTCCCCCGCAGGTGGATGGCCTTCATTCGGATCCTGGGTCTCAAAAGTTCAGGGGTCCAACCCTGGAGTTCCCGCCAACCTCTCCATGATGTATCCGACGGGGAACCGCACCTGGGGCGAGGCAGGAACATCAGGATTCATCGGACACGAGCATGCCCCAATGGGAATGGTCGCCAAGGATCCCAACGCCCGGGCAAGAAGCATGACCCTGCAGGGGATGTCATTAGAACGCATGATGGATAGGGAAAGCCTGCGCAATTCTATTGACGTTATGCGCCGTGACGTCGATGCAACCGGCCAAATGGATGGGCTCGACTCCTACAATCGCCAAGCACTTGAAATTCTCTCTGACAGCGGTCTTGCTAATGCCCTGGATCTTTCAAAGGAAGATCCTAAGGTTGCTGATCGATACGGAGTCAATGATCCCACCTACCAGCGTGACGGGGCACCCAAAATGATCCGCAACTTTCTAGTTGCTCGGCGCCTTGTCGAGGCCGGTGCCAGAGTCGTCTCACTGAATTACAGCCGATGGGACTGGCACGGGGGTGACGGCATGAATTTTCCTCGTTCGCGCGAGGAGTTCCCACTGCTTGATCAGGGTCTCAGCGCACTGATCACCGACCTGCATGAGCGAGGCCTACAGAATGATGTGTCTGTGGTCATGTGGGGTGAGTTCGGGAGAACCCCGAAAATCAATGCCAAAAACAGCCGGGATCACTGGCCCAAGGCAAACTTCTGCCTGTTGGCAGGAGGAGGCATGAATACCGGCCAGATCATCGGCGCCACTGACGCCAGAGGCGAGGAGCCATCTGAACGCCCTGTAAAGTTTCAGGAAGTCTTCGCCACCCTCTACCACAACATTGGGATCGACCTCAATACGGCAACCGTGGAAGATGCAGCAGGCAGGCCACACTACCTTGTCGATCAGGGGATTCAGCCCATTCGAGAACTCATCGGCTAAATTCAGCTTTTTTCAGCACAGTTACGCCAAAGAAGCGTGACCTTTACCAGGCGCGGGGGTATTCCATCTGACCCGGCTGCGAAATATGCCGCCATGGCATTAAAAATAATGCCTTTCCCCACGAAAGAACTTCTGGCAACTCACGTATTATTTCCCGACAATCCCATGAAACATGAATCAAGAAACGATCAGTGACTGGCTCCGCGAATCGACTGCCCTTGGCAGTGCCCCAGAGGCAGTAATCAGTCAACTTAGTGAAGCCTTTACGGAAAAAAGGATACCGGCCGGACTCTCTATTATCCGGGAAGGTGATCCGGGTATTACGCTTTATATTCTGGCATCAGGATCAGCAACGGTGACGACCAGCCAGACAGGGGAACAGACCTACCTCGGGAATATATCCAAAGGACAACTATTTGGCGAAATTTCTCCGCTGAGTAGTGGGCGGCGAATGGCATCTGTTTGTGCAGCTGAGGAATCAGTGCTTCTGGAACTTGATTCGAAAGTGCTCAAAAAAGTCTTACATGAAAATCCATTACTGGAAAAGTCCCTGATTGATTCACTCGATCGTTACCTGACTTCCTGATACCCCAGACATGAAGTATTTTATCCTCTCTCTATTCACACTTGTTCTACTCTGCTCTCTTCAAGCTGAGCTAGTAAAAAAGGGGCAAGGTTCCTATACCACTGCAAAACTAGGCGACTTCACTCCTCCACCGTCCAAGAATTACCGGACCCCGAAGGCAACAGGACCGATTCCCACCAATGATTGGTGGAGTTCAATCCTTTGGGAACCCTTCTCGTCGAACCATTTCCCCCATCCGCTTGGCATCAAGTGTGAAGCCAAAGGTCTGCGCATCGCTAATCCCGGCGCCAGCCTCAACACTTTCGAGCGAGGGGTTATCTCCGCAATTCCTGCCAATGGCAGTGATCTGACTATAGGACTTTCCGACACCGAGAAGTTCATGGATGCAAGGGTGGAAAGCCATAGCGACTGGTTTCTCACCGTCCGATTTGGCAGTGACGACAGGTTCGTGCGCTGCACCTACGGTCACGGCTCTCCTTTTGTATATGCCGAGGCAAAAGGCAGCGCTCCGGCATTGCACTTCGAACAACCACCGAAAATCTGGCACCGTTCTGCAGGCATAACGGCAATCACAACAATCACGGGAAATCATTATGCCATTTTCTGCCCGAAAAAAATCCAGTGGCAGGGCACAAACAGCAAAACCTGGACGCGCACCAACAAGGAAGGCCACTTCCTTTCCGTTGCACTATTGCCAGACAATACACCTGAGACACTCAAGCGGTTTGCTCAACACGCACATGCTCATGTAACGGGAACCAAAGTTGAATGGCGTTATGATTCAAATACTTCCCGATCCATTGCCACGTTTACTCTTTCCACAGAGGCAAGAGATGGGAGTAGCTCTGTGCCCCTTATCACACTCTACCCCCACCAATGGCGTCGCACCTCGGCAGATTTACTGCCTCTCAGCTATCAAAGCATTCGCGGCCCAATGAAGCTTTTTGCCGGAAAAAGCTTTGAAGTGGCTTTTGATTTCCCCGGTGTCCTGCCTTGCCTACCTCTGGATGTTGAGGGACTCACTGGCGATTTACGCCGACTGTTAGAGAAAAAAGACATACCGAAAGATTCCTACTGGGGCGGCAAGGCACTTGGCAACCTCGCATCAGGCAGCGCCATCGCCTCAACTTGCAATCATCCTGAACTGTCAAAAAAATATATCCAGCGAATCAAGAATGAGCTTGAGGACTGGTTATCCTTCGATGGAAACAATGGAGATAGGCATTTCTACTTTGACTCAAACTGGGGATCTCTCATAGGAATTCCTCCCAGTTACGGATCCGCCAAGGAACTTAATGATCACCATTTCCACTACGGATATTTTTTCCGAGCTGCCGCAGAGATTGCACGCAACGATCCATCCTGGATGAAGGAAACCCGATGGGGATCCATGATGTCTGAAATTATCGATGATGTCGCATGTCCCCGACGCAACGACCCAAAGTTCCCCTTCCTGCGCAACTTTGACCCCTATGCCGGCCACAGCTGGGCATCCGGCCATGCACGGTTTGCAGATGGCAACAATCAGGAGTCCTCATCTGAAGCCATGAGTGCATGGACCGGCTTGATCCTGCTCGGTGAGTTTACTAATAACAAGGCCATGCGTGACCTTGGCATCTATCTTTATTCCTCGGAATTGGCCACCATTGAAGATTACTGGTTTGATGTGACCGGAACCTATTACCCGGACGCCATGAAAGCCCCATCAATTGCCATGATCTGGGGAGGGAAATCCACCTACGAAACATGGTTTTCTGATGCCCCACATTGCAAGACCGGTATTAACCTGCTGCCAATACATGGCGGTTCTCTTTACCTCGGTCGCTATCCAGAATTTGTCAGAGCTAACCATGACCTTACCCTCGCTGCCAGCGGTGGAAAATGGAAAGGATGGCCCAGTATCATGATCAGTTATCGTGCTCTGGTTGATGCGGAAAAAGCCCTTGGAGACTGGACCGCACTGGGCAAATCACCCAATCTGGACTCGGGGAACTTTCCCGCCAATGCCAGGCACTGGATTGAAAACCTGCGACGACTCGGACAACTCGACAGAAAAGTAACATGCAACCACCCGATTTCAGCAACATTCAGATCGAAATCCGGCAAAGTCCGGCATGTCGTCTACATTAGTGGCCGCGATCCTGTACAGGTCACCTTTTCCGATGGCGTCAGCTTCCAGGCACTGCCCGGTCAATTCACTGTGAAATAATTGCCTCCATGAAAAAAATTCTTCTTTTGATCCTCTCCCTTTCGGGTGCCTTTGCCGCAGAGCAAAAACCTAATGTGATTTTTATCCTAGCCGACGACTTGGGTTTTGGAGACATTGCATGTTACGGATGTCCGGATGCCCGGACTCCCAACATCGACAAGCTCGCTGAACAAGGAGCGAAATATACCAATTTCTACGCCAACGGCACTGAATGCACCCCCACCCGAACATCGATCATGACCGGTCGCTATCCTCAGTTTGCAGGCGGAATGGAGTGCGCCATCGGCACCGGTAATGTCGGCCGATATGATGACGCCATTCGCCTTGCAGCAAAGTCGCAACTTGGATTACCTGTAAACCAAACCGTCATCCCAGGGGTTTTCATCAAAGCCGGATACAGAACAGGCATCTTTGGTAAATGGCATCTGGGATATGAACCACACTTTAACCCCACGAAATATGGTTGGGATGAGTTCTTTGGCTGCCTGGGAGGCAACGTGGATTATTTCACACACAGGGAACTTTCACCCCTGCCTGCACTTTTCAGAAATGACAAACCGGTAACAAGGGAAGGCTACATGACCCACCTGATCCTCGATGAAGCACTAGAGTTTATCAGCAAGAATCAGAAGTCCCCCTTTTTCTGCTATGTTCCCTTTACCACGCCGCATTTCCCGTTCCAAGCACCTACAGATAAAGAGAAGCAATTCAACAAAGAAAACTGGACCGAAGGCAGCCGTGGAAGCTATGTGGCAATGCTTGAGGATCTCGATCTCGCAGTTGGCAAAATTCTGCAAAGGCTCAAAAGCCTTAAACTGGAAAAAAATACCCTTGTGATCTTTGCCTCTGACCATGGCGCCATGAAACCAGGTAGTAACCTTCCGTGGAGCGGTTACAAAGGCAGTCTCTTTGAAGGCGGTATCCGGGCACCGCTAATTGCTAGATGGCCGGGTAAAATTAGGCCAGGCACCATTTGCAGCCAAGTGGGTGCCACTTTTGACCTCACCACATCCTTTGCAAGGATCACAAGAACTCAAGTCAACGCCCGCAACCTCGATGGCATTGATATTATTGCGCATGCTGAAAAAAACCTAGATCCGACGCCAAGGGATCTTTACTGGCGGGCCAAAAGAGGCGATCGCACTTGGTGGGCAGTCTTAGAGCATGATGGAAAACAAACACGAAAATATCTCCGTCGCAAAGAAGGGAAACAGACAGATGAATGGTTTTTTAATCTGGCAAATGATCCGGGAGAAAATAAAAATCTGTTTGCCCTGCCGGACAACTATGGCCATAAACTCAAAGTGAAACTTGCAAACTGGGAAAAAGGCATGAAGCCGCTACGATAAAATTAGGTTCAAAAAAATCACACATCATAAACCATGCAAAAAAGTCATCTGTTGTTCTTAAGCACCATTTTTTTTACCTACTCGCTCAAGGCTGAAAGTCCGCCATGGACCCCTCTCTTCGATGGGAAATCGCTCAATGGCTGGACCCAAAAAGGAGGCAAGGCAAACTATACCGTAGAGGACGGATGCATTGTTGGCCGCACGGTACCCAAAACGCCGAACTCATTTCTTTGCACAACAAAAGACTACGGAGATTTCATCCTTGAATATGAATTCAAGGTTGATCCCCGACTCAACTCCGGGGTGCAAATCCGTAGCCAAATCAAGGACAAAAACCGTGTCTTTGGCTACCAGGTGGAAATAGACCCCGATACCGAGCGTAACCGAATGTGGACCGGCGGCATCTATGATGAAGCGCGCCGCGGCTGGTTAAATGATCTATCGAAAAATGAACCCGCACGTAAAGCCTTCAAGCCCGGAGCATGGAACAAGATTCGCGTGCATGCCTTTGGAGACTCCATCAAAACATGGCTGAACGGAGTAGCTGCTGCTGACCTGATTGACTCAATGACCTCCTCTGGGCTCATCGGTCTTCAAGTTCACGGCATCGGCAACAGAAAAGATGGTCCCTACGAGGTCCGTTGGCGTAACATCCGCATCAAGGATCTTGGAAAACACGTATGGAAACCCTTGTTTGACGGCAAGAGCCTTACCGGTTGGAAACCTCTTCCTGGAGGAACATGGCAGGTAGTTGATGGCGCAATTCTCGGGAAAAGTCCCAAGTCTGAGCCAAGGCATGGAATTCTCCTCTCAGAAAAAACATTCAAGGATTTTACTATCCGGGCAAAATTTCGTGTCACTAGTGGAGATTCCGGTTTCTATTTTCGTTGCAAGCAGGTCAAAGGCGGAGTCTCAGTGCATGGCTTCCAGGTAGAAGTGGACTACTCTCAGGAAACCGGTGGTCTATATGAAACCGGTGGTC
>CALCSP010000799.1 GCA_937893785.1 uncultured Verrucomicrobiales bacterium | reverse complement strand
TTTCTGTAAGGATTCAAGATGTAATCTACGTCCATTTTCATTATAAAATCTGCAGTGCTTGCCGAGATCCCAGCATTAAATGCTTTTCCTAGATGAAAGAATTTTTGGTCGCTTATCCTTATCACTTTGACTCTTGAGTCGAATGACTCTGCCCAAGTAATCGGCTTTTTCGATGACCAGTCAACAATTATGATTTCAGATATCAATGGGTTGCCAATCCATGACTGCAGTGAGACTCGAAGCATTGCGTCTCGATTCATGCATGCCGAGACGATTCCAAAGGGTTTGGTTGCCATTAAAGCTCTGACATCTCGCTTGGATTGATTTTACTACGGGGATCCGCGTTTGATTTGGCTTTTCGGGGAATACCGGTTTCTGTTTGGATTATGCGTCTGTGCGTATAGGATTGGAGACCTTATTCTAAATTACTTTATTTAAGCAGAAGTGATATTCGAGGGCCAATGATTTGCTTGCTGTTAGAGAGAAGAGTTGTTGCTGTGCATAAGTTTTCGGATGCATGCAAGTTTTTCAGGATATGCTGCGGAGCCTGCAATCAAGGTCGGCTAAAAGTATCACTGTTGCCACTTAGGTGAGTAGTTATTTTATTGATAAAAGTGGTTTAACAAGGCGGAGCTGGATCGGCCCATCTTGATGTTTTGTCTAAGAGTCTTGGTGCTATTTGTTCCTCGTTTCGGGATATTGGGTGCTTCCTGTAAGTTTGTTGGCTAGCAAGGAAGCCCGTTTTTCAATTTTAATTGTCAAGTTCGGCATCAGGGGTCTCTCCAGCTTCATGGCTTGAATTGAGGTCAGCTTGGTGTGGATGCGCCGTTAGTGAATTGATGACGTGGCTTCTGTTGTGAGTTCGCGTTCTTCTCCAGGAATGTTCAGCCACTCCCTCAGCCATCCCGTGAGCCAGATGAAGGGAAGTGTGTCGGTCAACGCCGCCAGCACCTTGAACAGGTAGCCGCTGCCAATGAAGCTGATCAGCTGCGGCAGCACGGACCGTTCCGGTTGCACAGGAAGCACATGGGCGCCGTAATGGCTGATCAGCACCACCGCACTGGTGTCCACCAACTGGCTCACCAGGGTGGAGCCGTTGTTGCGCAGCCAGAGCGCTTTGCCTTTGGTGCGCTGTTTCCAGAAATGGA
>CALCSP010000798.1 GCA_937893785.1 uncultured Verrucomicrobiales bacterium | reverse complement strand
CTGTACGTTGACGGCGGTGCCCCACTCGGCAGGAATACCGTATTTGGCGCGGTAAACTTTGGCGCGGTCATTGTTCCAGGAGTTAAACACGGCGTTGACTGATCCGTAGAGTTGCTCCATCGGGTCTTCCGGGAAGCTCTTCCCACTGCGCTTTTTGATTAGCTTCTTAAACTCGGCAACCACCCAACGCAGGTCACTTTCATCAAGTCCTGAGTCATCCTTGACGTTTGCTTTAGCCTTCGCCTTGTCGAGGATCACCTCATAGGGGTCATGGTGCTCGCCTTCCTTAGCTTCCACACCCATTACGACCGAGCCATACATCTGCAGGAAGCGTCGATAGCTGTCCCAGGCAAATTTCGGATTGCCAGTCTTGGATGCGAGAGCCTCGACCACGGTATCATTAATGCCAAGGTTGAGGATGGTGTCCATCATGCCAGGCATGGATTCACGGGCACCGGAACGCACTGATAAAAGCAAGGGGTTATTGAGATCTCCAAATTTCTTGCCCATCGCCCTTTCGATTTTGGCGATATTCGCCTTAATCTCGGCATCCAGCGTTTTTGGATATGTCTTGTTGTTGGCGTAGTAATGGGTGCAGACCTTGGTGGTGATGGTCATCCCAGCGGGTACCGGAAGACCGATATTGACCATTTCCGCAAGGTTGGCTCCTTTACCCCCCAATAGGGCTTTTTGTGAGCCGTCTCCGTCGGATTTCTTGCCACCGAAGAAGTAGACATTTTGGTTCTTTTTACGGGTGGTTGCTCTGCGGCGAGCCGTTGCTTTCTTTTTAGCCATGGATTTGGTGTTTTATGGTTGATCTCGGGAGCGGATGGATGTCCCGCCATTTTAAGAGAGGAGTTATTCTTTCTGCGGAAAGGAGCGCCACTGTATCCGGGGGTTTCGCCCTGTCAATTAAGGGATTAAGGCACTTTTCAGGATGATGGGAAAGTTTGTTTGGCCATAGGTCCAACTCAGGATGACTCCATGATTCTAAAGTCAATCATGCGCCGCTCGAAATCCACACCCGCAACTGCGACCTCTACCCGGTCCCCGGCCTGAAAAACGCGCTTGGGTTTTGAGCCGATAAAGCGTGCCGATGGTCCATCAAACCAATAGCCACCCCTGCAGTAAGGCAGGTCCGACTCGTTAACCAGTCCCTTGATGAAAAAGTCGGTCAGTTCCACGAAAAGGCCCTTGCGCCGCACTTCGTGGATGATGGCAGGATGGATCACAGGGTTTTGACGGGTACTTTTCTTGGCTTCCCTCCAGAGATATTCAATCTGCTTGAGTTTCTGTGTTTCAAACTCGGCATCTGATGAGTTCCGTTCGGTTTCTGACAAGTGGCCAGCCAGTTCCTGAATCTGATCGAGGGCAGGGGTTTTAATCTTAGCTTTGCTATCGCTAATGTTATGCAGCACCCGGTGAACAACGAGGTCGGCATAACGACGAATAGGGCTGGTAAAGTGAGTATAGTTTGTCATGGCCAGTCCATAATGCCCGATAGGTTCCTCACAATACCTGGCACGCTTTAAACTTTTGAGGAGCCCGACTTTGATGGCGTGCTCTTCAGGTTTTCCACGTGCTGCTGAGAGTAACTTTTGGATTTCGTCGCGGTTGCTGAGGTCTCCCGCGTTGATGCCGTAATCCAGTGCCAGTTGACGAAACTCAAAGAGCTTATCTTCATCGGGATCTTCATGTATGCGGTAGATCGAGGGCTTCAACTTGTCCTTGGTCTGCTTAGCCACTGCCTCATTGGCGGCAAGCATAAATTCCTCCACGAGCTGATGGCTTTCGTCATTCTCAATGCGTTCAAGGGCGACAGGGCATCCTGAATTGTCCAGCACAGCGCGCACCTCCGGCATGTCAAGCTCAAGAGAACCGTTCTTGAAGCGTTCTTTACGTAACTTGGCAGCCAGTTCCCATGCTCTTTGCAGATGCCCGGAAAAAGAATCAGCAGGGTCGGGTTTCTGCATGAGATCGTAAGCCTGCCGGTAGGTAAAGCGCCTTGCACTGCAGATCACTGCTTTACAGAGCCTGAATGATTGAAGCCTTGCATCTTTGTCGAAATGCAAGATGGCGGCATGTGTGAGGCGATCCTGCCCTGGCACCAGGGAGCACAGGCCATTGCTGAGTGTTTCCGGCAGCATGGGAATGACCCGATCGGCAAGGTAGGTG
>CALCSP010000797.1 GCA_937893785.1 uncultured Verrucomicrobiales bacterium | reverse complement strand
TGTGCGCACAAGGTCGGGACCGCCTAGCCGCAGGCTGACCTGCCTCCAGCTAAAATCGGTAAAGGGGGCGACCGCGGTGCCAAGGTAGCCCCGGCGGTTACCTCCCTCATTGCGGATCACAATCCGCATTTCATCGCCTGAAAAACGGATGGTTGCCTCGTTGGGTTTATCGGGGATATCCAGGGCACTGACCAGCTCATAGGCAATCCCATCCAGGGTCTTTACCAGGAATGCTCTTGAGGAGTCCCTTGCCGGCTGATAGGTGACACCGTATCCGGTTTCCCCGTGCCAGGTGACTCGCCAAAGCCAGTCCTTTTTGGCAGCGATTTTTTGGTCGATGTGTATCTCATTGAGCATGCCGAAATTGGTTTCTGAATGATTCATAAAGGCCACCCTCGGCAACTGGCCAAGTAGCGTGTTGCCATCGTAGTGGGAACCGCCCATCAGGCACATGAGGCGGTTATCGGGAGTCACCGAGAGCTTCGGGTCGCGCAGGTCGATTCCCTTAAGCTCGAGCAGGTCAACGGATTGCCACTTCTCGCCATCACTTGAGGAGATGATCCTGATCCTGCCGTTATCCCCGCCGCCGGCGTGCCCTCTGCCTTCACGGAAGGTGCAGTAGAAATTCTCCTGCCAGCGAACCAGCCCGGTAAAGGCACTGTGTGGTGCTTCTGCCCAGATTTTCTTTGCCGGGTGTTCCTTGGCGGCGCGCGCGATGCTCTTTGCGTCCGCACTCAAACGGATGCGAGGTGCCTTTGCCGCCCGGGCATCCAGTTCCTTAGCCTTGAGGTGTACTGAGAGGATATAAGGTTGTTCTCCGGCATCCCAGTGCCCGTAGGTGGTGGTCAGGATGGTGCCGTCCGGGAGTAGCTCAACACCCGGGTAGGTGGTATCCCAGCTTTTCTTATTGTCGGCGATGCGGATCAGGTATTGGCCCGGGCGCCCCTCGACAATGTCTTGATAGCTGCCAACCCAGGCGGCCCAGTCCCCCTCGCACGGCACCGGGCTCTTGGCGATGCCGACTTTTGAGCCGATGGCGGTGCGGCAGCGGAAGGAAATAAAGAGCCTGCCGTCAGGCAGGTACTTGGCAGTGTGCCGGTCACCGCTCAGGGTAATTGGCAATTCACGCGGCTCACTCCAGCTGGTACCTTCATCATTGGAGAAGATCACGTAAGAGTTCTTGCGCCGCGCATTTTCGCGGAGAAGGACCGCGACCTGTTTGCCGTCCGGGGAGCGCACCGCGCCCGGCTCACAGAGATGGATGGCTGTGGAGGATTGGATGGTTTCGGGAGCACCCCAGCTCAGGCCTCCGTCGGTGGAAAGTGAGCTGTAGAGGGTAAAGCGCACCGGGTTGGCACGCCTGGGTTTTGCGCCAATGAAGCGTCCATCATCGTGGAAAAGTGTGCGGTAATGGCCAGGCTTGCCGACAACTTCAATCATCGTACCCATGGCGACAATGCCGCCGAAGTCGCCGATCGGCTCAAGCTCTCCCCAACTGGTACCTTCATCCTCGCTGACTGCCATGCGAATCGGGTAGAGCCCGGAAAACATGATGACGCGCTTCTTGCCTGCCGCATCTTTTACCCGGAAGAGGGTCGGCACTTCCTTTGAGCTTGCCCAACTTTCCGGGGTCGGCAGGCGCTTACTCCAAGTCCTGCCACCATCCGTGCTGCGCTTGTAGACAATCGGTCCTTTGCCGTGGCCCTTCGGGTAAACACACAGCACGGTTTTGCCGTCATCGAGGAGGGCGGTGGTCGGGTGACCGAGATACTGGCCTTTCTCGCGGTCAACGATTACCTGGCGATGTTTTTCATGGGCCAAGTCAATGTAGGTGATTTCATTGGCGGATACCGAGCCGATCAGGGCGAGAAAGAAGAGACTTCGCATAAGCTTCCATCCTCCTTCGGCATGCGAGTGAAAACAAGTCATCGCAAAAAACGGTTAGAGACAATTTGTCACGACACTTTGTCCTGATGCTTTCTTTAAATGTGCCATATTGACTCAAAATGTAAAAATAAAACCCGGCTTTTAAAATTCATAACACACTGAATGTAAGCACATAGAGCCATAAAAGACACCACTTGGCACACTTTAAGCTACATAAAGAACTGTGAACGTGCCCTGAATGGCATCGTTTCCACATTAATCCAACAAACAAAATAAGGAGGACATAAGAAATGACCAATTTAATTCACTGGAACCCACTTCGTGAGCTTAGCGAAATCAGCAATTGTTTCTCGGGCTTGATGAACCGTGGTGTCTATTCAAACGATCAAACTGATGAGTCGGCACCTGTTCGTGCGGACTGGATGCCGGTTGTCGATATTTCTGAGGATGACTCCTCTTACCGCATTGTGGCAGAAGTGCCGGGCATTGCGCGGGAGGACATTCGAGTCACGGTTGATCAGGGGACCCTTTCCCTGAGCGGCGAGCGCAAGAGTGCAGAGGGAGAAAGCAAGGAGCAGGTGCACCGCACCGAGCGCCGCTATGGCAGCTTCAAGCGTAATTTCCGCCTTCCTGAGGATGCCGAGGCTGACACGGTCAAGGCTGAGTTCAAGAACGGATTGCTCAGTGTCACCGTGTCGAAGGTGGAGCAGCCCAAGCCGAGGCAGATTGAAGTGAAGGTTTCCTAGTTTTTCGTCAAGTGGGGAATTGGCAACCCGGGGTTCAGTTCCCGGTTGCCTGACTAGAGAGAAGCGCGCGCTTCGTGTCCGGCTTTATATTGGCCGGTGCGGGGCGTGCGTTGCTTCCGGAAGCCTGTGCGCTTAAGTTAAGGTTTCCACAAAATAATACGAATGGAGTTTCAGGATTACTATGAGTTGCTGGGTGTTTCCAAGGACGCTTCACAGTCTGATTTAAAGAAGGCTTTTCGCCGGCTGGCACGTAAGTATCATCCTGACGTGGCGCAGGACAAGCCAGCCGCCGAGGAAACATTCAAGAAAATCAATGAGGCCTATGAGGTGCTTGGTGACCCGGAGAAGCGCCGCAAGTATGATCAGTTGGGAGCCAACTGGGATGGCCGGTCCGGCGGCTGTGACTTCGGAAGCAGAGGTCCTGGCTTTGCCGGTTTTGATTTCGGTGGCACCGGATTCAGTGATTTCTTTGAAGCATTTTTTGGTGGCGGTGGTGGGCCGAGTGGCAGATCCGGGTTTGGAGGGCCAATGGGCGGGGGAGTCCCTTCACCGAGGCGGGGCAGTGATATTGAGGGGCAGATACTCGTCAGCCTTGATGAGGTGAATAATGGCTCGGTGCGCGAGATTACCCTGTCCCGGCCTGATGGTGGTAAGAGGGAAACAATAAAGGTGCGGATTCCGGTTGGAGTCAGCAAAGGTCAGCGCCTGAGGGTGTCCGGCAGGGGGAATCCCGGGGTGTCGGGGGGCACAGCCGGTGACCTCTACCTTACCATCAACCTGCAGAGACACCCGGACTTTGAGGTGGAGGGGACAGATCTTGTACATGAGCTCGAGCTGGATGTTCACCAATTGGTGCTTGGAGCAATGGCGAATGTGCCGGTTCCTGGCGGGAGAGTGAAGCTGCGTATCCCGGAATGCTCTGGGTCAGGAGACAGGTTGCGCCTTGCCGGCAAGGGACTGGCTCAAGCCGGGGAAGGCCGGGGTGATCTTTATGTTGAGCTGGTCGCCCGGTTTCCGGAAAAGCTGGATGCAGGAGCAAGGGAGAGGTGGCAGGCCTTGGCCGCAAGCAGTGACGGGGATTGATGCGTGGGCATTCAAATCGTCCAAACTCTCTGATACGCCCTTTGCTTGCGGGGATTGCCCCGAGAATATATAGTTGGATTCTTTCATTGTCCCGCTGATGGCCAACACATCACCTCCAGCAGTCCTGATCGAGGGATTGACCAAGATCTTTCGTCTGCCTTTCAGGAAGGAAGAGGTTGTCGCTGTTGATAACCTCTCCCTGAAGGTGGGGGCCGGTGAGGTCTATGGACTTATTGGGCCGAACGGCTCCGGGAAAAGCACTACCATGAAGGTGCTTTTGGGCCTTATTTCTCCGAGTGCGGGTAAAGCCTCGATTTTCGGCCTTGATAGTGCGGATACCGCCAGTCGCGGATCAGTCGGTTTTTTGCCTGAGAATCCTTACTTCTACAAGTATTTAACCGGCAGCGAGACACTCGCCTTTTACGGGAAACTTTGCGGTCTTTCCAGCAAGCAGATTAGCCATCGCAGTGAGGAATTGCTCGAAATGGTTGGCTTGACCGCTGCCAAGGATCGGAGGTTGGGTGGCTACTCGAAGGGAATGCTGCAACGCATCGGCCTTGCACAAGCGCTGGTGGGCGACCCGAGGTTGGTGGTGCTTGATGAGCCCACTGCCGGAGTTGACCCTGCGGGATCCCGCAAGATCAGGGATCTTGTCCTCGAACTCAAGCACCGTGGAATCACTGTTATCCTTAGCTCCCATCTGCTTGAGCAGGTGCAGGAGGTCTGCGATGAAGTCGGTATCATCTTTAACGGTCGGCTTGTCCGTGAGGGCAAACTCAATGACCTCATTGCCATTGAG
>CALCSP010000796.1 GCA_937893785.1 uncultured Verrucomicrobiales bacterium | reverse complement strand
TACCACAAGGTTTCCATAGCTGAATCCCTTTTGAGAAGCATGTCCTGCCCACGCAAAGGTAAAGACCCGGGTTCCATCGTTGCCAGCGGGCAAGCAATCTCGGCTATTGCAGTTAATCCAAGTCGCAATGGCGCCACCGACAATGCCGCCGGTTGCTGTCATTTGCTGATCCACTGTCATTGCGGTATCGAAGTTCCAACGCCAATTAGTATCGGAAATCGGGCGCCAGCGCATTTCCGAGTAAACGCTTCCCTGCGGGTTGCTGGCTCGCTTGAGACGGATCTCGACGTCGGTCAGATTGCCTCCAGAGTTTGCAATTAGCTCGTTAATCGTTATCGCGTCATAGGCTGCCGGGACAAATGCTGCCGGGGTTCCAAGCTTGTCGGGGTCCGAGAGATCGGCGTCCGTTCCCTGACCGTCATTGTCGAACTCCCAGCCCTGGCGGCCTCGGCCGACCAGAAGCCAGCTGTGGGTGCCATCGTTTTCTACATAGGCACTGAATTTCCGCGAACCTGCAATCATATCGTAGGAGCCGGATGGCAAAACACTGATGGTATTCAATTCGGTAATACCAACCGGTCTGTCATCCTCGTCGTTGGGATCTGTCAGGAAGGAGACTTCGGTTCCATCAGGTGCGGTATCTCCATCTGAGTCGGCATTCAGTGGATCGGTGCCGGTATCCGAAGCGCTGACAAAGCTGCCGGTGTTGGTTTCTACACCGTCAGCCAGCCCGTCACCATCGGTATCAGCGATGAAAATGTCGGTTCCTGCAGTGATTTCATCACCGTCAGAGAGTCCGTCATTATCCGTGTCACTCTCGGTAGGGTCACTTGTCAGTGCAAATTCCTCAGCATTACTCAACCCATCCTCATCTGCATCGCCAGCTGAATCCTGATCAAGATTACCAAAGTAGTCATTTTCCCAGTTATCGTTGAGCCCGTCACCATCACTATCACCACCAACCAAATACTTGGGGGCGATACCTTGGCTGAGCAGGGTTACCTGCTGCTCAGTTAATGGCCCATCAAAAACGGCAAACTCGTCAATAAAGCCATTTAAACTGTTGGTTCCGCGCTCACTGCCGATCCAAAGCTCTGTGCTGTCAGTTGGCAGGGCAAGTTGTCCGCCTCCCTCGAGGACTTTGACTCCATTGACCCAGACGCGTTTGGTTGCTCCGTCTTTCTCAAAAACGAAGTGGGTCCATTCGCCTGAGGCTAAGCCACCGGGTCCAGAAATTCTCGTGCCGTTACCACAGCAGTTGGGGCCGTCAAAGTAGATGTTGCCATCACTCCATGGCACGTGTCCATGCATGGCCCGATTCACAGTCGGAGAAAAGAGAATAAAGCTCGAAGTGTTGGTTGCGGTATTCAGGTCTTTTTGCCAGAAGGAAAAGGTGATGGTATCCTTAGCCCCGGCGACATTGAAGAGGTCACTGTTTATTCGGACAGTTTGCCCGCCATTATGGCTGCCCAGATTAATGGCGTGGTCACCGGCACGAGCGGAGTGACCCTCACCGGATGCAGAGAAGAGAGCTCCTCCTGTAATGGCACCTCCTTGATTGAAAGCACTTTGGTCTGCGGCTACAGCGGGATTGCTAATGTCATCAAAATCCCAATAGCCGAGCAATTGCAGACCGGAGGGGGTGCTCTCATCATTTGGATCTGAGCCAAGGGCCACCTCCTGAGAGTCACTCCATCCGTCAGCATCGCTGTCGCGGTTGAAGGGATTGGTGCTGAGGTCCAGCTCTGCCCCGTCATTGAGTTTGTCCCCATCGGTGTCGGCATTCGTGGGGCTTGTGCCCGTGTCGGAGGCGCTGACATAACTTCCGGTGTTTGTCTCTACTCCATCCTCAAGGTCATCTCCGTCGGTATCCGCGTTAGTGGGATTTGTCCCGATGGCGATTTCCTGCAGATTGGTCAGGTTATCCTGGTCCGGGTCATCGTTCGCTCCTTGTGCCAGATCATTGAAGTATTGTTCTTCCCAGCCATCATGCAGGCCGTCCTGGTCATTATCAAGTGTGCCGATTTCCTCAAGGGTCAGACCATTGAGGATAGCGTTCCTGTCACGGACTGCGGTCCCGATGGCACTGAGGTGTGCTGTCATGTCGCTACCGGTTGCAGTGAAATAATGTATGATTGCTTGGTTGGTGCCCGTGTTGATGGTATTGAAATCATCAACGATCTGCACTCCGTTGACGGTTACGTCAAAACCGCGGTCTGGGCAGCAGTTCTCGCTAATGAGCAGTTGCAGCTTGTAGGCCAGCCCCTCGGTGAGTCCGCCAAGGCGCACATGCACTCCGTCATGGCCCGGGGTGTTGGAATTGGTGGCCTGCCAGCGGATGCTGTGAAGGATGCCGTCGAGGGCATCATCCTCGGCTGTCGCACCCACGTCGGGGGCAGTACCCCAGGGGTTTGCCACGTTTTGAGCCATGATTTCAACGTTGTCCACACCGGTATCGCCGGTGAATGTCGCGTCACCGATGACTTCACCACCACCACCGCCTACGTTGACGGCGTGAATGATTTTACCGGAGAAATCCAGTGATCCAGCGCCATCGATATTAACCACTCTGGTAACTAAAAGGTCCTTTTCCTCTTCGACGGTAATCCCCTGAATGATCGGGTTGATATCCCCATTGCCGAGTCCGTCGGAGCGCAGCATGATATCCAAGGTTTCATCCTCTGCCACGTAACGGTGAACTAGGGCAACGCCGAGGTCACCCCCGGTGCCAGTATAACCGGCAGCATTGAAATCAATAGCAACACGGGAACCCTCGATCCAAACTCCAAAGTGACGATTTGTTCCACTGTCGGCAAAGAGGAGTTGCACCTTGTATTGCTTGCCGGGGGTAAGACCGGGGATGCGGGCATTTACTCCCACGTTGCCGTATGACCAGCGGATGTCATTCATTACCTGGATGAGATTGGTGTCATCGTCACTGTCAACGGCAATGGATCCAACGCCTGGACCCCAGTTGGCAGCAGTGTTTTGAGCAGTGATAATTCCGGCATCGCTGGTGAAAGTGGCATCGCCAATCGTAAAGCCGCCTTCACCGACGGCTTCGACTGCGGCAATGAAATTACCTTCAAAGTCGAGTCCTTCGCCGGGATCCGCTCCAGTGAATACCGAGATGCGTGTGGCGTCCTGAGGAGCGACCACGGGCAGGGAGTATTTTTCTCCCAGATAGGCAGTGACCTGTTCGCGCTCAGCACTGTCCAGCAGGCGATTATAAGCGATAATCTCACCGATCTCAGCCTGGCTGGATTCATTCGAATACTGACCGTCTGATCCGAAGGCCAAGATTCCTGCAGCAACTGGGCTGCCGTTTCCACCGTAGCCAAATCCATTGAGCGCCCATTCACTGGACTGCCAGCCACCGGTTCCCTCAGTAATCTTTGCTTCTCCGTTCGGGGCTGTGATGCCATTAGCTACCCCCGCCCAAGCTCCTGGGTGGTGCGCGTGGTTGCCTCCCCATTTTCCAATCAGCCAGTTTCCGTTCGTGCCGAAGGCTGACTGCAGAGTACGACCTTTATTGACGGCATCAGCAGCATACTGGTCAACAATGAAGATGGAGTAGGGGCGTGCTAAGTTGAGGTTCTCAATTTTCATCCCAGTGGTGACATCCTGACGGATGGCGTTTTGGCCACCGATCACTGCTTCACTGAGAACCGGACGTCGTTCAGCAATCGGCTGAATGGCATTGGAATTGGTACCGCTTTTGTCTGCCCATTTCGAAATGGTGCCGTCATCTTCAACCGTGAGAGTTGCGGCATCTGAGGCATCCAGCCAGAGAACCTGGTTTTTTGAGGGTAACTGACCAAACGCTGAATGCGTGATCAATAAGAGAGTGGTAATAATAGGGAGTTTATATTTCATTTGCAGATTTGCTTGATGCTCAAAAAAGTGCTTGAGAATATCTCTCTAGCTGATTGATAAACTTAATAATGCCCGCGAATGATCGCTGATGGGGAGGCATTACAAATAAGTTACCGTTCTATGAGACGTTTAAGTGCTTAATATCCAACATTTTGTTGGATGTTTGCATTTCTGTCCAGCCTAGAACAACACATCGGATGAAATTCCGTAAATATCTAGTGGTAAGCTCCTTACAAACTCACGCGTAGTCGGATTAATTGCTGTTTCTTTATATTTACTGGCTCCAACAAGCGGTAGGTTTCTTTCTTCCAAGCTCCTTTTCTAGTGGATTTAATGAGAGCGACTTGTGGCTCGATCCAGCTTCCTGAAATGGAATATTTTTCGATTTGCCATGTGTTTTGTGGCACCTCCGCCCTGCGAGTGAAGGAAATAGTGAGATAGTTTGCTCCCTCCTCGACTACAATTCCAGCCTCCAGGCCCGTTGCGTTAAAGAGAAGCGGTGAACTGCCGAGCAAAAACTCCACTGCATTCGCAATACCATCATTATCCGGATCCGCTGTTGCTGCGACATTGGGGAAAATGTTTTCATCTGAAGAGTCAAACCATTCTTGTTGCCAACGACTGAAACTGATAGTGCCGTTGGGATACCCCGGACTGCCTCCGGGGTCGAGCCCGGCAACCCAGTTTTCTGGGAGCGAATGATCGGGATTGTCCCCGGAATTGACCAGATTTAAGGAGAAGCCTCCACCATCTGCTGACTCCGGCCAAGGATCCTTATCATCGTAGGCGAAGTCACGAATGGAATTTCCATCTGCGGCAACCAGATTTAACCGCTCACCGCTGTTGGCCAGTGAAGTATCATTCTCGAATTCTCCGATGACTGGGAGCCCTACTCCATAGCGATGTTCAAATGCGTTACGGTTTGCCACCAAAAGGACATATCCGCTATTGGGCATCTCGGTAAAATCAGCCTGTAGTGAAAAATTAAAGTCGATCCCATTCTCAAAGCGGCAACCCGCTAGATCGACTGGAGTGGAACCAATGTTGCCAAGTTCAATAAACTCAAAATCCTTAGCCGAATCGAATCCGGCGGCAATATCGTCCGCGCTCGGTGGGTCGGGGCGGTAATGAATTTCACTGATGACCACGTTGTTGTGTGAGGCGAGTTGGGCTCCGACAATAAAATGAGCAGAATTCATTCCGGACCATTCGCCTCCATTGTAGGTACGCGCATTGATGGTTCCTGACGCTTCGATCCTTACCGGTTGAGTTGACGTTTGCAGTGTGGCTTCCAGTGTCGCATCAAAACTTAAGTCACTACTCTGGCCGTTTACCTGATGGATTTCCGCGGCAAGAATATTCGTGCCATCGACCAGAAGTGAGGTGTCGATTTCATATAAAAAATATTTATTTTCGTCAGCACCATTGACATTTGAAATGGCAGCTGTCTCATGGGTTAGAATCCCCGGGGGTAGATTGCTGCGGACAATTTCAGTTCCATTAAGATAAAGGGCGACCCCATCATCACGCAGAACTCCAAGCGTTAGCCTTGAAACCGCGCCGGCACTGGCGAGTTGAAAGGAAGTGCGAAGGTAAGTTGTGATGTGCTTGTCAAAGCCGATATTTCCGTAACTGACAACTGTGCCCTCGTCTCCCTCGTTATAGCCGAATTGACCCTGGCCACTTTTCCAGGAAAGGTCATTAAAGCCCGGTGTTCTCCAGGCACTTCCCTGATCAGACCCGTCATCAAGGTAGCGCCAGCTTGCCTCCTTGGGCAGGAGGGTGACATCCTGTGCCCCACCGCTGTAGATTTGTGCTGTCGGCGATGGTGCGCCGCCAGGTCCACGAGGGTCCGAGCCATCCTGTGTATAGTAAACCCTCATGTCACCGGCATCGAAGAACAACTGTGAGCCGACGGGAACCTCGCCTCCATTCCGACTGAAGGTCGGTGCAGAGATATCCGGGTAAATGCCAACGCGCTGGAACCGGTCGCGCAGGACCCGGGCATGGTTGGCTTCCCAGAAGATATTCTGCATCCAGTTCATTTCCCGCAACCATGAAGTCTCACGCTTGTGGGGAATTGCGTCTCGGGTATCACCCCAGCGGGCACTCTCGCCGACAATGGCCTGGTCAATTTCATCTTGCAGGGCAAGCCACATTTTTGAGGCGTTGGTGGGGGTGAGTGGTCCGTCGTTGAAGAGCACCTCATGCACTCGGTCCTGGAAGCGCCAGCGAAACTCCTGGTTATCGAGCAGTTTGCCGTAAATATGGGCTGGTCCGGGTCGCGCGTAATAAGGATCCTCGAAGCGTGCCCCGGCCAGAGAGACAGTACGAGTGAGTGACTCGTTGGAGATTTCCTGGTCCCAGGCAAACCACTTGAAGCCTGTGCTCTCAGCTCCCCTGCGCCTGCCGGCCCACCAGTTATGCTGATGCCAGTCCTCGCCGCCGATGTAGATGTGCACGAGCATGTAGTCAATGAGGTTGTCCACATCGACCAGGACCGGGTAGTCCGGGTTGCGCGTACCGTCGGGGTTGTTGCCCTGGATTTTCTGGTAGGCGGCAGTGCTACTTAACCCGGCATTGGCCTGGGCAAACATTTGATCCCAGGCGCTCCTGTTGCCTTCACGCAACTCGGCAAAGTCCTTGAAGATGTCCCATTCATCCTTGTCTCCGCCAAGGTATGCTGACGTGAAGGAGGAGGTTGGGCGTTCCGAGGGATTGTAGAGTCCCCAGTAGAGGCCGTTGACAAAGAGGTGCACATAGGTGCCGTGACTTGATGGTTGTCCCAGTGCCAGCATGGCGTTGCGCACCCACTGGTCGCGAATGTAGGTGCCGCGCTCGTTGAGCCAGCGTGATCCGCCGTCAACAACCGGCCAAGAGTCCGTGGAGGCACCGCGCAGCAGGATTTGGTCAAAACGCTCCACGTCGCTGTCGGCAAAAAGTTTGTGGCGGAGTTTGCCGGCACCGTATTCCTTGCGAAAGAGAATGCGGAAGGGGTGTTTAAGGGTAAATCCATGGCTGCGACTGGAATTGCCGTGCATGCGTGCCCCGCAATCCACCTGGAAAGCGGTGCTGCCATCCGGGTGGAACATTTCCAGTGAAACCTCCCGTTCCCAAGGGCGACCACGTCCGGTCGAGTGATAATAAATACCACGTTCGGTCCCAAAGATATCCCCAGGAGCGCTGGTGATGCTCATGCTTGGTATGGAAAGGATGGCATCGCGGAAGCTGTATCCGGGAAGCGTGGAATTAACCACTTCCGGATCGACTCCGTAATCGGACCCGGCGCCCGACCAGCCGGTGGGAAACCCGATGGGGTTTACCGGTTGTTGGGCGACCTGATCAATGAAGATAAAGCTGTGGGTGTCAATGTTTGTGGGTTGCCATTCATTACGAAATGCAGCAGCACGCAGATTGGATGTGCTGCTGATCCTGACATTGGCAGAGGGCGTGGAATTGTCATCAGCTGCAACCACTCTGTTACCGTTAGTTAGTGACGGCTTGGATCCATCGAGGGTGTAGACAATAAATGCTCCCGGGGTAGCACTCGTAATGTTGACATCAAATGGGTTGTCATAAAATCCGCGGTCATGAGAAAACTTGGTGTCGGCAACGAAGTCAATTACGCCGTCACCGTTGGCCTGTCCCGGGGTCGGAGTGATGAAGTAGCGTTGCGATTCCTCATCAATACGTATACCGACCAATTCCGGTAGGAAAAGAAAGTTGCTGCTGCCTGCATCATTGTTCAGGACTTGGAAAGCTAGGATGTTATCCTTTTCCTTGAGCAAAGGCAGATGGGCGCTGATGTCGATGAGATCGCGTGTTAAGACGTCGGTATTTGGGCGGTTGATTGTTGCTTGGCTATTCCATTGCGCGTTTTGGGGAGCCTGGCGGCGGGCAATTTCCATGCCGTTGAGATACGCAATAAATCCGTCATCGTAGCGGACACGAAACTCAAGCCTGTCTAGGGTGTCCCGTTGAGGGGCATCAAAGGAGGTGCGCAGGTATGCCGTGGCATTAATATTGCGCATCCGGTTTTCCACATCACTGATAATAAGTGAATCAAAGCCATCTAGAGCCATCGGTGAGACGCCATTCGCCAGTGCCCTTACCTGATTTTCATCAAGATCCTCACTCCAGATTGCCAGCTCATCAATGTTACCTTGCAGATACTGCTGGCGGGCATCATTGGAGAAACCAATGTTCACGTGCCTTTGCCAGTTGAAGTCGGACTGTGCCTTTCCGCCTCCCATGATAAAAGTGCCATCGATGTAGACTCGCTGTCCTCCTGTCGAGCCCCCATAGACATGGGCGAGATGATGCCATTCTCCATCTGCAAGGGACAGACCAGAAGACCTAATAGTTTCATTATTCCATAAGCGGGCCGTAATGTTACCACCGTCCAAGTAGAGGTGGCGGTCGTGACCACCTGCACCAAGGTCGCTATCCACTACGCAGAAAAGTCCGGCATTTGAGTTGGTTGTACGAAACCAGAATGAGCAAGTATAGGAGCTTTCAGAAACATCTATCGGTGCGCTGATGTAGTCCCCGCCACCATCAAAGGCTACCGAGGCAAACCCTCCACCGGGGGGCGTTTCAGAAGAAAAACCCGGGCCTGTCAGATTGGCATTGATATTGTTGCCGGAACTATCCTGCGTGTCGCCGTTGAAGTTCCAGTAGACCCTTGGTTTTCCGGCTCCAGCACCTCCGGTGTCAATCTGGTAGCCGATGCCAGCGGCAATGTTTAGCCAACTAGTGTCGTTGAAGTTGTTTGTTATCCATTGTTGTCCAAGTTCTTCGTTGGTAGGCACCAGGAAGTGGGAAGGGGAGCTCGGAGAGATGAAACGCAACTCGGTTGTTTCCCTGCTAATGCCAAATGAGATGTCAGTACGTTGACGGGGAAAGTTGATCTCAGTAGCAACTGTGGATCCATCAGGAGCGACCAGTGCCAAGTATTCCCCATCTGCTTCAAGCTGGAAGTCGGTATGAGGAGGGCTTCCAGCCCGGTCTTTCCCCGAGGCAAAAACGACAAGGTAGCCACCTGCCGGGATTTCGATATTAGGCAATTGCCATCGATTGAGGTTTTCCCGGTTATCGGTGAGAAACCAGCCGCTTGTTGAGAGGGCAAGGGTGGCAGTGTTCTGGATTTCAATCCAATCTGGTGAATCACCGTCTTCATCGGTAAATACGCTGTCATTGGATGCCATGAACTCTGAGATGCGCAGGTTGGCAGTGGCATCGTAATGAAAGAAAAAGACAAATGCGCAACTAAGTCTGAGGATTTGTTGCCAATTGATGCGCATCGGAAAAGAGGGGGATTGAGGTCGAGAGGGTGACTTATTTTAGATCCGATCCAGCGATTTTTCCAGCTTGCTTGCTATCCATCGTGCTCTAGTGGATTCAGGTGAAGCCGAAAATCCTATAGATTGTGTGATTGATGATTGAATTTTTGCTACATTCAATCATTTTACCTAGCTTTTTCACTCGTCATTTTAATGCCTTCAAAATCACTTAATCGTCGCAAGTTCCTTCAAGCCAGTGCCGTC
>CALCSP010000795.1 GCA_937893785.1 uncultured Verrucomicrobiales bacterium | reverse complement strand
TTTTTGAAGAAGGCTGCAGCTGGCACAGATTATCCTTCATCTTCCTAGTTTTATTCTCCAAGCGATGTCCCTAAAGTTAGCCAGACCCTTATACCCGATAACGCCACAATTGCCATCACTCCTACCGGAGGACTTTACAGCAGCGGAATCCTTGCCGACCAAGAGCAACTTGCCTGGGGCGCTCGTTCCGATGGCAATGGCAACATCAACCCGGATTATCCCTATGCCCACAGAACAGGCATATTGGGCGACGGCGATTTCTTTGCGCCTGGCTATCAGGTTTATGCGTCAGACAATGTATTGCTTAGCACCAGTCCATACAACAGTGCAGGTGGTGATAATGCACCTGGCGCCCTGCTGCTTAGCGGCTTTAACGGTAAGACTCCCTCCCCTGAAATCCATTATCCGACCGAGCCTGAATACATAGCTGGTGAGGGACATTACCCCGGACTGAACTTTATTGTAGAGAATGCAGAAGAAGGCAATGGGGCATCGAGGATCGGGGGTAACACGGACGACTTTCGTTATGCGCTAATGGATGGAGGCGCGTCAAAATATTATTCACGCTGTGCTGGGATCTTCGGCCGACACGTGGCTGTCGACGGCTCCTTCGACCCCGACATGACCATCTACGGTTACAAGTTTCAGATCAACGCCTTTCAGCTTTCCTTCATCGCCTCCCAGCAAGAAAAATCATGGATCCATGGCTCAGTCTCTGTCTCAGGGCACTCGAATTTCACCCAGAACTTCCTTGGCCTGAAGCTCGACTGCAATGGGGAACTGGAGAGTGCCGAGATTGATCCGAAGGATGACTCCTCAAAGAATCTTGTCTACTGGAACTCCACCTTTATCCCAAGGTCCATGAACTTCGCTGCAAACAATGTAAACAATATTGATTGCACAAAATCGGAGGCTCGCACCCTCACCATGGGCGTCACCACCCGTGTCGCCCATATCCCGACCGACCTTCATGGGGTCATGGGCTTTGAGGCAGACAACGGCAACCTGACGACCAGTGCTTCAGGCAGCGGTATTGGCGTCAATTCCCAGTTGCGACTCCCAGCATCCATCGCCATGGAAGGCCCCTCTGATGACTACAGTCTAGTGCCCGTCGGCAACCTGCGCTTCTCCAATCCAGAACGCAACCCGGAAGCCGTAGTGGGACAACCCGGAGGATTTGTCACCTTTGGTGCTACCATCAATGTCCCCTACTTCCAAGACCTGCAGGTGCAGGTGATGACTTCAGCCAATGACAACAATGATGCGCCAATTCACCTTGCACCTGGCTGGCAGGACAACAATAACAACACGTTCTTTACAAACACGGATTTTGATCCTGAGCATACCTCATGGCCGGCAGGAGATATTACGCTTGCTGAATACAAGCAACCGACTCCGGAAACTGCCGATGAATTCCTCATCCAGGCCAACCAGAAACTCTTTGGCCTAGTAGATCTTTCTTACCCACTTAAATGGGACGACGGCGCACGAAGCTTTGCTTCTATGACGGAGCAAACCGATGACCTTCTGGTGATCAACACCCAGCATCAGGTTGATTACCTGGATGCCTCCACCACTAAGGTCTCCTTTGGAGTCAAGTATGACGGACTACCGGAAATTAATCTCTCCAATATGCTAAATGGTCAAATCGATGGTGCAGCAGAAGCCGTCAGTGAGGCCATTTCCGCACCGTTAAAGGGCGCCCTCGACGATGCCTTCGAGGAATTTGATAATTACCTTGCCGACTCATTGGATGCCCTCATTGATCCGGTCGTCGACCAGGCAGCAACGGAAATCCTAGACCCCATTCATGAGGCGCTTAGCGAATTGCATGAAGAGGCTCGAAACCAGGGAAACAACTGGAGCGAATTTAAAGATCAGATTGATGACCGTCTTACTTTGGATATAGCCACACTGCAATCGCAACTCTGCAAGATTTCTGAGAACATTGAGAATGAGGAACAAAAAGCTGCCTCCCTTACCAATGACTTAAAAACGGCATTGCAGCGAATCATCACTGCCATTGATAGCATTATTGGCGAAGTCAGTATCAGTGACGATACCGCAAACTTCATTCCCGATCCCGAAGATATCGCCGGCGCCATCACTAGTGGAATCCTGACGAAGGTAGATGGCGAGAGGGACATCGTTAAGAATCTGGTCGAGTCTCTCCTTAAGGCTCTGGTTGAGCCGGAAATTGCCGCATTCCTAACTCCTCTCATCAATGAGGGAAACTCGGAAATTAACGAAAAGATTGAGGCTCTGCTTGAAGACATCAATCCCGCTCTGGACCAGATCTCTAGCTCTCTTGCGCAAGTGCGTGAATTCCTGATAGATGTCTATAATGGACTCGATGCTGCTGAAGGAATCGCTGAAGGAATTGCCAAAGACCTCCAGGAACTCGTTAACGATGCCAAAGGCGCTGCTGGTGAATTCCAAACTATTGCCGCCAAACCGGCAAGCCGAGCCGTCGAATTCCTTGAGGACCTGGCCATGGCCAACGGGATTGACGTTGCTGCAGGCACAGACCAGCTAAATGAATATCTCGACCTGTTTGAGGAATTTGATAAGGACGCTTTCGTCGCCGCTCTGAAGAGCGAACTCAAGGACGCCCTGATTAGCTCCTCATTCATGGAGCAATACCAGTTCCTGATCCGTCAGACCCTCTACGACCTACAGGCAAAGTTCGAGCAGTCCGTGGCATCCATCCTCTCTCAGGTATCCACAGTTATGAAGGAGCTTATCTCTGACACCGTCGGAGCTCTGGAAGATGAAATCAATCCGCTGCTTGGTAAAGTCAACGAGTCCATGGGGGCCGCCGAGATCGTCGGTTATGCCGA
>CALCSP010000794.1 GCA_937893785.1 uncultured Verrucomicrobiales bacterium | reverse complement strand
CCTCCACCCTGGGATGAATTCACCACCAGCGAATTCTTTTTAAGTGCAACTCGAGTCAGTCCACCCGCCAGAACACTGATCTTCTCTCCATAAATGACATAGGGTCTTAAGTCCACATGGCGTCCTTCGATCTGATCACCACAAATAGTAGGAACCCGCGAAAGGGAAAGTGTTGGTTGAGCAATGTAATTGCGGGGATTTTCTTTTATTTTGTTAGCAAAATTTTCAAGTTCTTGCTTACTGGCAGCGGGCCCAACAATCAATCCATAGCCGCCGCTTTCATTGGCTGCTTTGACAACCAATTTAGAAATATTCCCCAGGACGTATTCCATCTGTTTAGGTTCAGCGCACAAATATGTCGGAACGTTGGGCAAAATGGGGTCTTCATCGAGATAATAGCGAATAATTTCCGGAACATAGGCATAGATCACCTTGTCATCGGCAACCCCACAGCCAGGAGCATTGGCAAGTGCAACGTGACCTTTCTTATAGGCCCGCATCAAGCCCGGAACACCTAGAAGTGAGTCTTTTCTGAATACTTCCGGATCGAGAAAATCATCGTCGATTCTTCGATAGATCGTATCAACCTGCTCAAATCCAGATGTGGTGCGCATCCACACGCGATCTTCCATAACGACCAAATCATCGGCTGTCACGAGTTCAGCGCCCATTTGCTGAGCCAAAAAACTGTGTTCAAAGTAGGCAGAGTTGAATGGTCCTGGCGTCAAAACGACACAATTAGATGAATTCTCTTGATTAGGAAGCAGGTAGTCCAAGGCATCTCTCAACTGAAATGGATAGGCGTCCACAGATCGAATACGGCCAGTCGCGAAGATGGACGGAAACAGGTTTTTCATGACTTGCCTATTTTCCAGGACGTAGCTCACGCCCGATGGGCATCTCAAATTGTCTTCCAGAACATAAATTTGACCATCGGAGTGACGCACCAGATCCGAACCCGTGATGTGTGTCCAAATATCCCTGGGCGGACGCATGCCCATACATTGTTTACGGAAACCCTGCGAGCTCAGGAGGATTTCTTTGGGTATCACGCCGTCCTTGATGATGGCCTGCTTGAGATACAAATCACTGATGAATAGGTTGAGGGCCTTGATTCTTTGCTTAAGCCCCTTTTCAACCCGAAGCCATTCCCGCCCCGTAATTATGCGGGGAATCAAATCAAACGGAAATGGTTTTTCAACACCACGTTTGTCTGAATACACATTGAAAGTGACACCCATCCTCATCATCGCCAATTCTGCTTGATGCTGGCGACTAAGAAGTTCTTCAGAAGCAAGTGCATCAAGGCACTGAATCATCGCTTCGGCTGGTTTTCTGGGAACACCTACTCCTTCGTAAAGCTCATCGAAAAAACAATCTGGCTGGTATCTTTTAAAGTCCACAAACCGTGGGAGCATAAAGCATACCAAGGGAACTGAATGGACTGGCTAACCATTCTTGTCCAATTGTTTGAAGTTTTTTTCTTACTGAATTTTAAGCATGCTTAAATCGAAAAAAAACAATTTGTGCATAAATTGACAATATTTTGTTCAATTTTGTGTTTTCATGGGAGGGAATAAAACCGGGGCATTTTATTCTATGGACTTTTCCGCAATCCTTGAAAAGAAACTGGCATCCAACCTCAATGCAGAAATGTTGCATATACCTCGCTGTGACAACCCCCTTTAAAAACATTGGGCTTTGAGCTTTACCCCAATGAGGAGGACAATTTGTTTACCTAACAAGGCGCCCTTTTACAAACCGGCTGCTCTTGCTACCATGCACGCATGTCTACCCTCCCCCTAGACATACGACGACAGGCCAAGGAACTCATCGAAACCGGCAAGACCTCGGCCGAAGTCTTAGCTACGGCAAAGCTATGCGGCATTTACCGACTCCGGTCCGCAAAGCCTCGCCAGGACTACGCCGCAAAACTTGAAGTAGGCGGCAACTTGGAATTTGTGCCCAGCCTACCACTGGAAACACTTCCCTTAATTGCCAAGCTCACCGGCAAGCGACTTCCAAAAGCAACAATTACTGAGATTCTCAAAGCGATAGTCAAACCGGGAAGCACACAGCCTGAACCTCTAGAATTGTCGGATGCTTTTCCAGTTGGCGAGACGCACGGGACTCACATTTTTAAAGTAATGCTTGTCCAGTTTCCCAACTCAGATTTTTGGACACCAGGTTTGACGCAAATTGATGATCCCGAGAATTACCGGTCGATGATGCGCAACCTTGTCTCTCCTGAGTCACTGGAACCGGAGGAGATCACCAATGCTACCATTGCAGGCTATTTTGCAGAGGTGGACGATGAACACATTGATGGTCTAAGGGAAAGAGTCTATGGCACTGGTCCTCAGTTGCTAGGTGCAATCAAGCTTATCCGATTTATTCAAAAGACCCAAAGTGGCAAGTATTGGGCCAGGGAGCTTGCAGGTGATGACTTCCGAAGAATTCAGGAAATTGGAGAATCCAAAATGTGGAAGCTTGAGTCACCTGAAGGGGATCAACAGGATAAAGAAGTTGTTGATTAGTTACCGTCTCCAATCGAAGACACTCTGTGTCGCTAATTGGAGACACCCAGGCCAAGATTCCATAAAAACATGCCAGCCTCGTTACTCATTGGTGCACTGCTTTTCCTCGTAGCTCTCGCTGTGGGTGGTTGGCTGTTGACGCGCAAGTAACCCCTGCCCCACTCCAGCT
>CALCSP010000793.1 GCA_937893785.1 uncultured Verrucomicrobiales bacterium | reverse complement strand
GAACCACAACTAGAGTTATCTAAAATGATTCCTCCTGAACAAGTCGACATTGTCATTCTCCCTGGTCTTGCCTTCACACGAAAAGGCTCGCGGTTGGGACGTGGAGGTGGTTATTATGACCGTTTTCTCTCTATCTTACCTTTAGATACCTTGAAGATCGCTGTTGCATTTGAAACCCAGCTTCACCAAGAAATCCCTACAAATAGTCATGATATTGCCGTGGACGTTATTATAACCGACCGCAACGAATACAGTTGCAGTTAATACCGTTTAGACCCATTTAGGCACACTAAGTTCAAACTGAGGAATTCGAACAAAAATAGGCCTTCCATCTTCACCTGTGCCAAAAAACGCACCTTCCGCAACACAGTCAGAACTAATAACGTGATAACTGTTGTAGCTAAAATCCTCACCAACTTTTAACTTTGGAAACTGCCCGACGACACCGTCGCCCTCAACAATGGTCACTTCACCGCTTTGTTGAGTCAGAACCCACTTTCGCCCTTTAATTAATATTGGCTCATTAGAGTTATTGCAGATTGTCACAAAATACACAAAAGGATGTGGACGATCATCAGGAGCCTCCAAATCAGGCATGTATATGACGTCATTGATATTAACAACAAGTCCACTGAGTTCTTCGATCTCCAATTTACAAATCCTTTCTTTCATATGAGCTTAGACACAGTTGCCTTCATAAGGAAAGTTTCAATTGCGAAGATATGGCTAAGAATTCATTAAAAGTTCAGCCGTTCGTATTGACCATTGCGGGCTCTGACCCCTCTTGCGGAGCTGGAATACAGGCTGATCTCAAAGTTTTTTCGAATCTTGGCGTGCATGGACTGTGCACAATAAGTTGTTCCACGGCACAGGTGCCCGGATTAGTAAAAGAAATACACCCTCTTCCTGCTTCACACCTTGCTTCACAACTGAATCTTCTTCTTCAAACTTACCCAGTAGCAACGATTAAAACGGGCATGCTGCATTCAGCAGAATTAATGAGCTCGGTCCTCGATTGCTTGGAACAAAACAACTTTTGTGGTCACTTGATTGTAGACCCGGTCATTCAATCAAGTAGTGGCAATATGCTAATTGACAATGAGGGAATAAACCTCTTCCGCGAAAGGTTTATTTCCCATTCCTCGCTATTCACGCCGAACCTCAATGAGGCTGCTATTTTGTTAGATACTCCCTCAGTAACAATGGAGAACTTTACCCGTAGTGCTGAAGAACTGTACAAGAAGTATAACGTGCCCGTTCTACTTAAGGGAGGCCACCTCGAAGCTGAAGAGGCTACTGATATCCTGATCAGTGAAAAAGGATTACGGCATTACAGTGCGCCTTTCATGCAAGACCGTGATCCGCATGGCACTGGATGTACATACTCCGCAGCGATTGCCTCTTACATGGCTCTTGGTCATTCAATTGAAAAATCCGTTGCCCTTGGAAAGAATTATATTACTTCAGCAATTTCCAACTGCCACCGGATTGAGAGCGGGCAGCAATTTCTCGGCGCCCCTTAGGGGCTACCTTGTTATAATTCTTAATAATAATAAATTTCAGCGGTAATGTGTAATCGTATTTTGATGCCAATGAAGCTCATTGTTACAGGATTTTTGCTATGCATAATGGCTAACGTTTCTGCGATTATCATTCGCGATGATCTGGATGATTCCAGCTATCTGGTGAATGACTCGGATTACCCTGCACTTGTCGACCTGATTGAGCCCGGAGACTGCATTGGCACCCTCGTTCATGAATCCTACCTCTTGACCGTCGCTCACTGTGCTGCAGACCTTAATTCGGGTAACTCTCTTTCAGTGAATGGAACAGAATACATTATCGCTGACATTATTCTTCACCCAGATTGGAACCAGAGGCGCGACGAATACGATATTGCGCTGATCCGATTCACAGAGCCAGTGCAAGGGGTCACACCACTGCCTATTTACCGAGGTGACAACGAAACTGGTTCATTACTCACCCTTGTAGGTCGCGGTGTAACCAACACAGGGGTCATGGGAGAACGGGGAGCAAAGGATGACGGCAAGCTTCGTAGATGTACGAATGTAGTCA
The DNA here is from genome assembly GCA_937893785.1 of uncultured Verrucomicrobiales bacterium. GTDB lineage: Bacteria > Verrucomicrobiota > Verrucomicrobiia > Verrucomicrobiales > DEV007 > CACIUL01. The sequence goes on along the minus strand of CALCSP010000793.1, from coordinate 1,899 downwards.
GTTCTGTTGATGAACATTTTATCGAGATCCGCTTCGAACGTCCCGGAGAGGAAGGAGTCACCTCTCTTGAAGGAGTTGGAGCTGCAGGTGACAGCGGTTGCCCTGCCTTTATCGAAATCGACGGAATTTTCTACATCGCCGGCTTAAATTCGTGGGGAGACGGACCAAGGGGGGTAAGGGTTGGGCAATACAGCGCTTTTGATTATCAGACACGTGTTTCACAATATCTGGAATGGCTCGACAGTGTTGTTGATTTTCCAGCGCACCCACAACCAACCTCATCGATGGAAATACTTGAGGTAGGAGCAACCCGGAACAATGGCGGATTCATTGAGAGCCTGACATTGAGATTTCCTTCACAAATAGGCAAATCCTACGCAGTTGAGCAATCAACGAATATGTCCTCATGGAAGATTTCAAAATCAGGAGTGATGGGGAGCGGTAATTTCATTACTCTATCCATTACTCCTCCTGTCACCAATAATGAAAACATATTCCTCCGTGTCCGGCAGGAATAAGCATTTTGCAATTATCTCATCGATCTACTGCTGAAGACTAGCTCAGGGAATATAGTTAACAAACAACCAATTTTTTTGCATATCATTATTTGTAACCAAATGAAGTAAACAGAAATCAACGACTTAGAAAAATCATGTTTAACAAAATCAGGCTTCTAGGCAAAGCGGCCAAATTAATAAAGTCGGCTCAGGAAGATGGAGGAAGTTTAATCAAAAGCTCAAAGCCCTTAGCAAAAAAAGCTCTTGGCCAAATCAGTAAGGGCGCGATTGCTTTAGGAGAAAAAGGGAAAAAGATTGCAGAAGGATTAGAAGAAGATCCCAATCCTCGTCACCAGGAGCACAATAAAGATATCAATACCGGCAAGTAACCCAATACCGAATTGGTTCTATAACATCATAGGAGGCTCAAGATTCAGCTGTCACTTCAGAATTACCCCCTGCATCCTGAGGATTAACCCGTGGGGGCACCTGCTTAGCCTGCTTAATCAAATCGGCAGCCTCATCTGGATTATCTGATAACTTGCCAAGGAATTCAGGGAGCTCAATTCCCACATTTTTTGTAAGCTGGTGAAGTGGCGGAAGAGCACCGGCAAGTCCTGACACAAAGCTGGCAGTATCATTCTTGCCATCAGATCCCTTTCCACCGGAGTCCCATACCGTTACAGAGTCGATATTTAAATTGGAAATTGCCTTAACTTGTTCCTCAACAAGTGCAGGCAACTGTTCCGTAACCAGCAGGAGTGTTGCATCATCAGCCGCACCGCCGGCTGCCTTGACAATGTCTCCAAATCCTGTCGCCTTACTCTGGAGGGTTGCGAGAGTTCCACGAGCCTCAGCTTCCATCACTGACTGAATACCATCAGCTTCACCTTTCTTAAGGCGTCTAATTTTTTCAGCATCAGCTTCAGCAAGCGTCTCAATCTTTGCTTTCTCGATCTCAGCTGGCACAACAACGTTTGCATATTGGGTAGCCTTTTCCCTCAAAGATCGAGCTGTCTCAGCTTTCTGCTCTGAAGCATAAGCCTCTTCAAGTGCCTGTGCCCCCTTGACCTTCTCCGCCGCAACCGCGGTCCGTTCAGCCTCAGCCTCCTGCTCCCTTCTTTGCGCATCGGATTGAGCTACCTTAATCTTCGCAATATTTTCACCCTCAACTGCTGTCGCCTTTGCCGCGGCAACCTGAACGCGCTGTTCGCGCTCAGCATTATTCTTACCAATCTCACCATCTCTCTCTTGCTCTGCCACGCTGATCTTGGCTTCGTTTACAGCTCTCGCTGCAGCCTCTTTACCAAGCGCTTCAATATATCCGGATTCATCCGTAATATCCTGAATGTTAACATTGATCAACCTGAGCCCAACCTTAGTTAACTCAACCTCGACACCT
>CALCSP010000792.1 GCA_937893785.1 uncultured Verrucomicrobiales bacterium | reverse complement strand
TTACAACTTGCCCTGATCTTTCTGGTTGGGGAAAGCGTAGCTGAATCGTTTTATCGGGGGCAGGAGCCAGTTCAATGCGCTCCATCTTGTCGAGTTGCTTGAGGCGGCTTTGAGCTTGTGAGGCTCGTCTGGCTTTGGCGCGGAACCGGTTAATGAATTGTTCTGCCTTGGAGATTTCCCGCTGCTGGTTTTCGTATGCACGTTGCAACTGCTCTCGGAGTATGCGGCTTTGTTCAAGGTAGTGAGAGTAATTTCCGGCGAACTCATTTACTTGGCCGGCTTCAAAAGCAAGTGTTCGTTTCACAATGGCATCTAAAAATGCACGGTCGTGGGAAATGAGTATTACGGCACCGCTGTAATTTTGAATATAGTTTTCCAGCCATAACTGAGAGTCAATATCAAGGTGGTTGGTGGGTTCGTCGAGGAGAAGAACTGAAGGTTCGCTCAGTAGTAGCTTGGCGAGGGCAATTCTCATTTGCCACCCTCCGGAGAATTCTCCTACCTCTCGGTCCATGTCCGAATGGTTAAATCCAAGGCCAATAAGCACCTTTTCGATCCGAGGCTTCATCTTGTCGACTTCGAGCTTGTCCAGTTGCAGTTGCAGTTCGCCGTATACATCCAATGCATCAGCGTATTCGGCACAGGAAGGATCGAGCTTGCCGAGTTGCGAGCTAGCTGACTCAATATTTTCTTGAAGTGTGACGGTATCTCCAAAGGCAGTCTTGGCTTCACTGAATAGTGTTCGGCCATCTGTCCTTACGCCTTCTTGGGGAAGGTATCCTACCTTAATGTATTTGGCCTTATTGACGGTGCCGGTGTCTGGTGACATCTGATCGGCAATAATTTTCATCAATGTGGATTTTCCCGCACCATTAGGACCAGCAAAACAGATCCTGTCCTTTGCATTAACAGTGAAGGATAGTTCACGGTATAGTACTCTGCCCAGAAACTGGACGCTTACCTTGTCGACTGATAGCACCTCTAAGTAATTACGTTGGTTAGATGATAGGGGTTACTCCAATGAAACTTATTTTAGAATTTTGGCGATAACTTCCTGCCTTTGAGATGACTCGATGTGGCAAGGGGTATGTTTGCCTAGGCGATAATATCCTTAATTACATTGCCGTGAACATCAGTGAGCCTAAAGTCTCTACCGGCAAAGCGGTAAGTCAATCGTTCATGGTCAAAGCCGAGCAAATGCAGGATTGTCGCGTGTAGGTCATGGACGTGCACCGGATCTTTTACAGCCTTGTAGCCAAACTCGTCCGTTGCTCCATGTATGTGACCGCCTTTTACGCCTCCGCCTGCCATCCACATGGTGAACCCCCAGTGATTGTGATCTCTGCCATTAATTTTCCCGGCGTTTGAGCCAGGCTTTGGCATTTCTACTGCAGGTGTTCGGCCGAACTCACCTCCCCATATAACCAAGGTATCTTCAAGCATGCCACGTTGCTTGAGGTCGATTAAGAGCGCGCCGATTGCCTTATCTGACTCCCTTGCGAGTCTGCGATGGTTTACCTCAAGGTCATCATGACTGTCCCAGGGTTGGCCTTTGCCGTGCCAGAGTTGAACATAGCGAACTCCGCGCTCAACGAGTCTTCTTGCAATAAGTGTTTGCCTTCCGTGTGTATCCTCTCCGTAGAGATCTCTTATCTTTTTTGGTTCACGGCTTATGTCAAATGCGTCTGTTGCATCAAGTTGCATTCGATAAGCAAGCTCGAACGAGTGAAGTCTGGATTCAAGCTGCGAATCCTGCGGGCGCAACTTTTGATGGCGTTGATTCATTCGGTGCAACAGATCTAACTGTCTGCGTTGCGTGGTGAGAGGAAGGTGCTTGTTTTCAATGTTGGCAATGAGCTTGTCGATTTGCCTGTGTTTGGTGTCTATATATGTGCCTTGATAGGTTCCAGGAAGGAAGCCGGCCTGCCAATTCTGAGATTCCTGAATAGGGTATCCACCGGGGCACATGGATATAAATCCCGGTAGGTTCTGGTTTTCAGATCCAAGTCCATAACTGACCCATGAGCCAACGCTTGGACGAATGAGGCGGG
>CALCSP010000791.1 GCA_937893785.1 uncultured Verrucomicrobiales bacterium | reverse complement strand
GATGGCTTCAGTATGCATCGAGCGAACCACACAGATATCGTCGACGACTTCCGCCATGTGTGGCAGCAATTCACTCAGCCAAGTTCCTGACTTGCCATGTTGGCGGAATTTCCACGGTGACTTGATCACGGGAAAACTTTTCTGTCGGGCAGTCATGCCCGTGAGCCTTTGCCCGTTGCGTATGCTCTCCGGCAGCTCTTGCATGTGCAGTTTTTCCAGCGAGGGCTTGTGGTCAAGGAGGTCAACCTGAGAAGGTGCTCCTGATTGGAGCAGGTAAATGACCCTTTTGGCCTTGGGGGCAAAGTGGGGAATGCCCTCTAAGCCCTCAATCCGCCCGCCTTTTCTGGATTTTTCCCCGAGGGCTAGATTTCCGCCAAGCAGGGACGAGAGCGCTGCTACGCCAATTCCGGTAGTTGACCTGCCGAAGAACTGGCGTCGGTTCTCAATTAATCTGGATTCAAGAAAGATGTCATGCATGGGCTTTATCCCTTGGTGATGGATTCATTCAGGTTGAAAAGTAAGCGTGCAACGCTGGTCATGGCGGCAAGTTTTGCCTGGTTCAGTGCGTTGTTGAAAGGGGAGTCACCCACCTGCAAAAGCTGCAAGGTTGCCTGTTCGTTCGACTGGTAATGTTGCAGGTTTTCCGTGTAGGCGTCCCTCAGTAAGGCAAGTTCTGGTTGGCCTGGGACTCGGGCATTAACCAGCCTGAAGCCATATATAATGCGCTCATTCAAGGTCTTTCCTCCCTCGAGTAGCATGCGTTGGGCGAGGTGGCGGGCTGCTTCCACAAACTGCGCACCGTTGAGCAATGCCAGTGCCTGCAGAGGTGTATTGGTTTTCGAGCGGCGAGTCGTGCAGAACTCGCGTTCCGGGGCATCGAAGGTCTTGAGCATCGGGGAAGGAACTGTTCGTTTCCAGAAGGTATAGATGCTTCTTCTGTAGAGGTCATCACCCTTTCCCTGCGGGTATGCCTTGGAGTAACCCGGGCGGTTATTCAGTTCCATCCAGAGTCCCTTTGGCTGGTAAGGATAGACACTTTTTCCTCCCAGCTGCCGAACAAGCAGGCCGCTACTTGCCAGAAAAGCATCGCGAATTTCTTCGGCATCCAATCGCATGCGTGGACCGCGGGTGAGTAGTCTGTTTTCCGGGTCGTTCCTGTATGCGGATTTACCAACATTGGCTGTCTGGCGATAAGTCGCTGAGTTAAGAATTAAGCGATACATGTGCTTGGTATCCCAGTTGCTGCGAATAAACTCAAGGGCAAGCCAGTCAAGTAAGGCAGGGTGGGAAGGTAATTCGCCCTGTATCCCGAAATCTTCAGCGGTTTTGACCAACCCGGTACCAAAGAGCTGCTGCCAATACCTGTTGACCGCGACACGTGCCGTCAGCGGATGAGCGGGATCCATGAGCCACTGTGCAAAGCCAAGGCGGGTATTATGGTTTTTGCGTATCGCCGGGAAAATAGCGGGAACTCCTGCTGAAACTTTTTCCCCGGGTTCATTGTATTGTCCACGAAGGAGTACGTGCGTTGCCCTCGGTCGTGCCATGTCCTGCATGATCATCGTCTCCGGGAAAGTGGCTCTTTGCTGCTTCTCTAGGGTTGCGATGCGTTCCTTGATCATTCGGTTCGGGTTGTGATGCATCAGGAAATATGCTTTCAGTTGCGCGGCTTGCTGGCTTGTCCTGTCCTTGGGGCTACGTGCGGCAATCAAGCGGATGTCGGCAGGTATACCCTGCAACTGGAGGGAACCGGCCGGATCATCTGTGACCGAAAGGCGCGGGCGGCCCACGCCATGAGCTCCGAAGTTGCCTTCATGACGGAGCCTGAAAAGCAGTAGCGTGCCGCCCTCATAGCCAAACGGTGTTTTTGCTATGAATATTGCCGTGGCCGGTTTCTTGCGCGTGGGGCCATCGACTGCCCAGCCGTTTGAATTGTCCACAGTGCCGTCGATGGCTTTCGAGACTTCGTAATTGGCTTGTGAGTAGTCGGCTTGTGCCTTCACGAACTTGATCACCTTGCGCAAGGATGGATCCTTGGCTGAAGCAGCAGTCAACTCGAATTCGCTGAGGACAAAGTTTGAGTTGCTGTGCCGTCCCGGGCCACCACCGGGCAATGTCTCGTGGGTCAGCGCTTCCAGTCGGACCGCGGTCAGTTTTTCTGAAGCAGTCCCTGCGGTGATTTCATAAATGTCCTTTGGTGGGTTGATACCCGCGGCAAGGATGCTGTTGTCATCAAGTTTGCTAAGTGTGGAACCTCCAGTTGAATTCATTGTTTGTGGGGAGAGGATTTGCCAGCCTCCATCTGGTTGCTTAGCTATCTGCGACGCCCATTTTTCCAGCAATACGTCAAGATTCCTAGGCCTGTGCAGCTCTTCCTTTAAATGCTTTAATTCATTTTCGAGTTCTTTTTTCCGGTTGGCTGCAAGCGGAGAGGCAAGTCGCTGCTTAGGCGCGAATCCGTTCGCGCCGCGTTCAGGAACTTGATTGAAGAAATGAAAGACCTGGTAAAATTCTTTCTGCGAGATGGCATCGTATTTGTGGTCATGGCAGCGGGCACACCCCATGGTCAATGCAAGCCACACCTGACTGGTTGTTACCACACGGTCCATGACATATTCCGTACGGTATTCTTCATCAATAATACCACCTTCAATGGTGATGCCGTGGTTGCGGTTGAATCCTGTTGCAAGCCTCTGTTGCTCGCTGGCTTCGGGAAGCAGGTCACCGGCCAATTGCTCGATGGTGAACTCATTAAACGGTTTGTTGCGGTTGTAGGCATCGATTACCCAGTCCCGCCACACCCATTGTTGTCGCTCGGTGTCATACTGGTAGCCGTTGGTGTCCGCATAGCGGGCAAGGTCTAGCCAATGTCTGGCCATGTGCTCACCGTATGCAGGTGAATCAAGATACCGGTCTACCATTCTTTCGTAGGCTCCGGGTGAAGTGTCGGCAAGAAAATGGTCAATTTCTCCGAGGGTTGGCGGAAGACCTGTGAGGCTGAAACTGACTCTGCGTATCAGTGTGGTGCGCTTGGCTTCGCCGGAGGGTTCAAGATTGCGCCTTTTTAGTTGTGTAAGAACGAAGCGGTCAATTGGGTTCTTAACACCTTGATCTGTTGAGTTGCCAGGAATGTTGACTGCAACAGGTGCTATGAAAGCCCAGTGTTTACGGTATTCTGCACCAGAAGCAATCCATTTGCGCAGGATTTCCGTTTGGTTGGCGGTCAGCTGTTTTTTGACTTTTGGTGGAGGCATGACTTCATCAGGATCACCGGAAAGGATCCTGATGATAATTTCACTTTCTTCCGGCTTGCCGGGGGACACGGCTTGGTAGCCTCCAAGATCCATGGTCGCACCTTCCCGCAGATCGAGCCTGAGATTTGCCTTGCGGGCCTTTGCATCAGGTCCGTGGCACTGGAAACAATTGTTAGCAAGGATTGGGAGAACTTCACTATTGAAGTCCGGGGCTGTGGCTCCTTGAAGACAGGTGAATGGTAGCAAGCAAATGAGAAAAACAACTAATTGGCTCATGTCGTGATTTCCTTGATGATTCGTCCATGGACATCAGTGAGGCGAAAGTCTCGTCCCTGATAGCGGTAGGTAAATGCCTCGTGGTTGATGCCCATTAAATGGAGCATGGTCGCATGAAAATCATGAACATGAACAACGTCCTCAACAGCGTGGTAACCAAGATCGTCAGTTGCACCAAAAGTCATCCCCGGTTGAATGCCTCCACCGGCCATCCAGATGGAGAATGCCTTGATATGGTGATCACGGCCACTTCCCTGTGCCATGGGAGTCCGCCCGAATTCGCCGCCCCAAACAATTAATGTATCTTCAAGCAGTCCCCGTTGTTTGAGATCTAGCACCAATGCAGCGGAGGCTTGGTCGACAAGCTTGGCGGTGTGCTCAATACCCTGTTTTATATTGCCGTGGTGGTCCCACCCCCTGTGGTAAAGCTGAACAAAGCGAACACCGCGTTCTGCCAGGCGGCGAGCCAGCAGGCAGTTGGCTGCAAAGGTGCCGTCTGCTCCCCGGGTGCCATAGAGATTTAGCACATGTTCTGGCTCATCCGAGAAATCGACAAGTTCGGGAACACTCATTTGCATTCGAAATGCCATTTCATACTGGCTGATACGTGTTTCCAGTTCCGGGTCGGCCAATGTCTCATTGCCAATTTCATTGAGCCTGCGAACCGTTTTAATCACGTCATGCTGGCGTCCCGTGTTTACTCCATCCGGACTCTTGATGTAAAGGACAGGGTCGCCTTTTGATCGCATGCGAACGCCTTGAAATTGTCCTGGAAGAAAACCGCTGTGCCACTGGCGGGCAGCGATTGGCTGAGACTGACCGCCGCCGACAGAAGTCAGTACCACGAATCCGGGAAGGTTTGAGCATTCACTGCCCAGTCCGTAGTTGATCCATGACCCCATGGCCGGTCGTCCTGAAATGATGGACCCGGTATTCATGAAGGTATGGGCAGGATCATGATTGATTTGCTCGGTCTGCATGGAGCGGATGATGCAGATGTCATCAGCAATTTTGGAGGCGATATGAGGAAATACCGAGGCAATCTGCTGTCCCGATTTTCCATGTCTGCTAAAGGCATGTTGAGG